>JBGPWJ010000025.1:0-16211 GCA_041492115.1 Gammaproteobacteria bacterium | reverse complement strand
GCGGGTCTGCGGCATCGGGCCGTCGGCCGCGGATACTACCAGCACTGCGCCGTCCATCTGCGCGGCGCCGGTGATCATGTTCTTGACGTAGTCGGCGTGGCCCGGGCAGTCGACGTGCGCGTAGTGGCGCGCGTCTGACTGGTATTCCACATGCGCTGTCGCGATCGTGATGCCGCGCGCCCGCTCTTCCGGGGCGTTGTCAATCTGATCGTAGGCCTTGAACTCGCCGCCGTGCTTCTCCGCCATCACCTTCGTCAGCGCCGCCGTCAGCGTCGTCTTGCCATGATCCACGTGACCGATCGTCCCCACGTTCACGTGTGGCTTGGTGCGCTCAAATTTTCCCTTGGACATGTCGTTTACCTCGTCAATTCTCAAGTTTAGTCGTTACGATGCTTTTTTGATCACGGCTTCGGCGATATTGGCCGGTGCTTCGTTGTACTTGCAGAACTCCATCGTGTACGCGGCGCGACCCTGCGTCGCGGAACGCAGGTCGGTGGCATAACCGAACATCTCGGCGAGCGGCACCTCGGCGCGCACGATCTTGCCGGACGGAGAATCTTCCATACCGAGCACGATGCCGCGGCGGCGGTTCAAGTCGCCGTTCACGGGACCGACAAACTCTTCCGGCGTTACCACTTCGACTTTCATGACCGGCTCAAGCAGCACCGGACTGGCCTTGCGCGCGCCTTCCTTGAAACCCATGGAGCCGGCGATCTTGAACGCCATTTCGTTGGAGTCGACATCGTGGTAGGAGCCGTCAAACAAAGTAACCTTGACGTCCACAACTGGGAAGCCGGCGATCACGCCGTTCTGCAGCTGCTCCTGAATACCCTTGTCGACAGCCGGAATGTACTCGCGGGGAACCACACCGCCGACGATGCCGTTGACGAATTCGTAACCCTTGCCGGCTTCCTGCGGCTCGAGTTTCAACCAGACATGGCCGTACTGACCGCGACCACCGGACTGGCGCACGAACTTGCCTTCCTGCTCGACCGTCTTGCGGATGGTTTCGCGATAGGCCACCTGTGGCTTGCCGACATTAGCCTCGACCTTGAATTCGCGGCGCATGCGATCGACGATGATGTCGAGATGCAGCTCGCCCATGCCGGAGATGATGGTCTGGCCGGATTCCTGATCGGTGTGCACGCGGAACGACGGATCTTCCTGCGCCAGCTTGGACAGCGCCAGGCCCATCTTTTCCTGGTCGGCTTTGGTCTTGGGCTCGACCGCCTGGGAAATCACCGGCTCCGGGAATTCCATGCGCTCAAGAATAATGACTTTGTCAGTAGAGCAAAGTGTGTCACCTGTGGTGACGTCCTTCATACCGACCAGCGCGGCGATGTCCCCGGCGCGCACTTCTTTGATTTCTTCGCGGCTGTTGGCATGCATCTGCAACAGACGACCGACGCGCTCTTTACGATCCTTGACCGGGTTGTAGACCGCGTCACCGGAATTGAGCACGCCGGAATATACGCGGATGTAGGTCAGCGAACCGACGAACGGGTCGGTGGCGATTTTGAATGCCAACGCTGAGAACGGTTCGGCGTCATCGGCATGACGCTCGGCCGGGGTACTGGCGGCGTCGTCCAACAGACCCGTGATGGCGGGCACGTCGGTCGGCGACGGCATCAGTTCGATGACGGCGTCGAGCATGGCCTGCACACCCTTGTTCTTGAATGCCGAGCCGCACAAGGTCGGAACGATCTCGACGCTCAGGGTGCGGATACGCAGACCTTCTTTGATCTCTTCAGCGGTCAGTGCCACGCCGTTGAGGTACTTCTCCATATATTCTTCAGTCGCTTCCGCAGCGGCCTCGACCATCTTGTCATGCCATTCGTTGCAGGCATCAAGCATATCGTCCGGAATTTCCTTTTCTTCGAAGCGCATGCCCTGGGTGGAATCATCCCAGTAAATAGCCTTCATCTTGATCAGATCGACCACACCCTTGAAGGTCTCTTCCGCGCCGATCGGCAGCTGGATGGGCACGGATTTCGCGCCGAGGCGGGTCTTCATCTGTTCAACCACGCGCAGGAAATTGGCGCCGGCGCGGTCCATCTTGTTGACGAAGGCCAGACGCGGCACATGATAACGGTTAGCCTGACGCCATACGGTTTCGGACTGGGGTTCAACACCACCAACCGCGCACAGCAGGAAGCAGGCGCCGTCGAGCACGCGCAGCGAACGCTCGACTTCGATGGTGAAGTCGACGTGACCCGGGGTGTCGATGATGTTGATGCGATGCTGCGGGAACTGCTTCGCCATGCCGGACCAGTAACAGGTGGTCGCCGCGGAGGTGATGGTGATACCACGCTCCTGTTCCTGCTCCATCCAGTCCATGGTGGCGGCGCCGTCGTGCACTTCGCCGATCTTGTGCGAAACGCCCGTATAAAACAGCACGCGCTCAGTGGTCGTGGTCTTACCGGCGTCGATGTGCGCCATGATACCGATGTTCCGGTATTGATCGATGGGTGTTTTACGTGCCACGACTGTCAGCCTTTAAATTCGATTCGTTCGTAATAAATATTTAACAGGGACTACCAGCGGTAGTGGGCGAAGGCCTTGTTCGCATCCGCCATGCGGTGCGTGTCTTCGCGCTTCTTCACTGCGGAACCACGGCTCTCGGCGGCGTCCAGAATCTCGCCGGCCAGGCGCAGGGCCATGGATTTCTCGCCGCGCTTGCGCGCCGAGTCGATCAACCAGCGCATGGCCAGCGCGGTACGACGCACCGAACGCACTTCAACCGGCACCTGATAGGTCGCACCACCGACGCGGCGGGACTTCACTTCGACGCTCGGGCGGACATTGTCCAGCGCCTTGTCGAGCAGGGTCATGGCGTCAGCTTTGGATTTGGTGGCAACCTGATCCAACGCACCGTAAATCACGCCTTCGGCGACTGATTTCTTGCCGTCAACCATCAGCATGCTGACGAACTTGGCCAGCATCTCACTGCCGAACTTGGGATCCGGCAGAACTACGCGCTTTGCAACTAATCTTCTTCTCGGCATCGTCGTTACTCAATATTTGCTGTTTCGGATTTCCGCTCTATCACGAAAATCGCTGCACAAAATAATTAGGCTTTCGGACGCTTGGCGCCGTACTTGGAACGGCCCTGGCGGCGCTTGGCGACACCGGAGGTGTCGAGGCTGCCACGCACCGTGTGGTAACGCACACCCGGCAAGTCCTTGACTCGACCGCCGCGGATCAGCACCACTGAGTGCTCCTGCAGGTTATGGCCTTCGCCGCCGATGTAGCTGGAGACTTCCATGCCATTGGTCAGTCGCACGCGCGCGACCTTACGCAGAGCGGAGTTCGGTTTCTTCGGCGTCGTTGTATAGACGCGGGTGCAGACGCCGCGTTTCTGCGGGCATCCCATCAGCGCCGGCACCGAACTCTTGGCGCGCTTGCTGACGCGCGGCTTGCGGACCAATTGATTGACTGTCGACATCTAATACCAACCCTGTGTAGCGTCTGCAGAAATGGCCGATCCGGCCCCTGAAAACAAATGACAGGCCGGACTACTCCGGCCTGTCACAGAAGCGGAATTGTAGGGGGACGCCTGATACCTGTCAAGCGAACTCCCGCCTTATTCTTCCGAAATACGCGCCTCCTGATCCGATTCCGGCACCGAAATCTCGGATAGGGCCGCAGCGGCCTCAACAACATCGTTTTTGCCGCGTTTGCGACGGCGTTCGGCGTGGTAGGCAAGACCAGTTCCAGCCGGAATCAGGCGACCGACAATCACGTTTTCCTTCAAGCCGCGCAGCTCATCACGCAGGCCGCGCACCGAGGCCTCTGTAAGCACCCGAGTGGTTTCCTGGAACGAAGCGGCGGAAATAAACGATTCCGTCGCCAGCGAGGCCTTGGTGATGCCAAGCAGAATCGGCTCGAAGAACGCCGGACGCTTGTTCTTGTCGGCCCCCAGCACACGCTCGTTTTCTTCCAGGGCGCGGGGACGGTCGACCTGCTCGCCCTTGAGGAAGCGGGTATCGCCATTATCGGTGATCTCAACCTTGCGCAGCATCTGCCGGACGATAGTCTCGATGTGCTTGTCGTTGATCTTCACACCTTGCAGACGGTAGACGTCCTGGATTTCCTTGACCATGTAGGTGGCCAGCGCCGTCACACCCAGCAGACGCAGGATATCGCTTGGATTCGGCTCGCCATCGACCACGGTCTCACCGCGCTCCACGTGCTCCCCGTCGAACACGGTGACATGTCGCCACTTCGGAATCAGCTCTTCATGCTGCGTACCATCGATGTTGGTGATAACCAGACGCTGCTTGCCTTTGGTGTCCTTGCCGAAGCTGACGGTGCCGGAAATCTCGGCCAGAATTGCCGGATCCTTGGGTTTGCGCGCTTCGAACAAGTCCGCCACGCGCGGCAGACCGCCGGTGATGTCGCGGGTCTTGGTGGATGCCTGCGGGATACGTGAGACGACGTCGCCCACACCCACCGCTTGTCCATCCTCGATGGCCACGATGGCGCCGGCCGGCAGGAAGTACTGCGCCGGAATTTCGGTGCCGGCCAGACACAGATCCTCACCCTTCTCGCCGAGAAGCTTGACCATGGGACGCAGGTCCTTGGCCGCCGAACCGCGCTGCTTGGGATCGGTGATGACCAGGCTCGACAAGCCGGTGACTTCGTCCATGGTGCGGTGCACGGTGATGCCTTCGACGAAATCGCTGAACTGCACGCGGCCGTCCACTTCGGTGACCACCGGGTGAGTGTGCGGATCCCAGTTGGCCACGACCTGACCGGGGACGACATGCTCTTCATCGCCGACTGTCAGAACAGCGCCGTATGGCACACGGTAACGCTCACGCTCACGGCCGTGCTCATCGGCCACGGTCAGTTCACCGGAGCGCGACACCGCCACCAGGTTGCCGCTCTTGTGCTTGACCACTTTGATGTTGTGCAAGCGCACAACGCCCTTGGTCTTGATGCTGATGCTGTTGACGGCGGCGGCACGTGACGCCGCGCCACCGATGTGGAAGGTACGCATAGTCAGCTGCGTGCCCGGTTCACCGATCGACTGCGCGGCGATGACACCCACCGCCTCGCCCTGGTTGATCAGGTGACCGCGCGCCAGATCGCGACCGTAACAGTATGCGCAAACCCCGTAGCGGGTATCGCAGGTGATAGGCGAACGTACCCGCACTTGGTCGATACCGTTTTCTTCCAGCTGCTCAACGCAGTGTTCGTCGATGAATGTACCGAGATGAACCAGCACTTCGCCGGTACCGGGTATGCAGACATCGTCCGCGGTCACGCGGCCGAGCACGCGCTCGCGCAACGGCTCGACGATATCGCCGCCTTCGACCAGCGGTGCCATGACCAAGCCGTTGGAGGTACCGCAATCGACTTCCGTCACCACCAGATCCTGTGCGACATCGACCAGACGACGCGTCAGGTAACCGGAGTTGGCGGTCTTCAACGCGGTGTCGGCCAAGCCTTTGCGCGCGCCGTGTGTGGAGATGAAGTATTGCAACACGTCCAGACCTTCGCGGAAGTTCGCAGTGATCGGCGTTTCAATGATCGAACCATCCGGTTTCGCCATCAGACCGCGCATACCGGCGAGCTGACGGATCTGCGCGGCGGAACCACGCGCGCCGGAGTCGGCCATGATGTAGATCGAGTTGAACGAGGCCTGCTTGACCATTTTGCCGCTGGCGTCCTTAACCATCTCGGAGCCGAGCTTTTCCATCATCGCCTTACTGACCTGATCGTTGGTGTGCGACCAGATATCGACGACCTTGTTGTAGCGTTCGCCGTTGGTGACGAGGCCCGAGGCGTACTGCTTCTCGATCTCCTTCACTTCTTTCTCGGCGGCGGCGATGATGGCGCCCTTTTCATCGGGCACAACCATGTCATCAACGCCGATGGACACGCCGGAGCGGGTTGCGTAGGCGAAACCGGTGTACATGAGCTGGTCAGCGAAAATCACCGTGTCCTTCAGACCGACGCGGCGGTAGCAGGTGTTGATCAGGCGCGAGATGGCCTTCTTGGTCATGTCCGCGTTGACCATTTCAAACGGCAGGTCCTTCGGCAGAATCTCCGACAGCAGGGCGCGGCCCACGGTGGTGTCCGCGATGCGGCGGACGTCGTGCTTGCCGCCCTTGCCGTCATCCAACCTTTCGGTGATGCGCACCTTGATCTTGGCGTTCAGATGCACGGTGCGGGTCTGATAGGCGCGATCGACTTCAGTGACATCGGCGAAGACCATGCCCTCGCCCGGTACGTTGATGCGCTCGCGGGTCATGGAGTACAGACCCAGCACCACGTCCTGCGACGGCACGATGATCGGCTCGCCACTGGCCGGTGACAGGATGTTGTTGGTGGACATCATGAGCGTGCGCGCTTCGAGTTGGGCTTCCAGCGACAGCGGCACGTGCACAGCCATCTGGTCGCCGTCGAAGTCGGCGTTGAATGCCGCGCAGACCAGCGGATGCAGCTGAATGGCCTTGCCTTCAATCAGCACCGGTTCGAATGCCTGAATACCCAGACGGTGCAGCGTCGGCGCACGGTTCAGCAGCACGGGATGTTCGCGGATCACCTCTTCGAGGATATCCCAGACCTCCGCGCCTTCGCGCTCGACCAGCTTCTTCGCCGCCTTGATAGTGGTCGCGAGACCACGGCGTTGCAGCTTGGAAAAAATAAACGGTTTGAACAGTTCCAGCGCCATGCGCTTGGGCAGACCGCACTGATGCAATTTGAGCGTCGGACCGACCACGATCACGGAACGGCCGGAGTAATCGACGCGCTTGCCGAGCAGGTTCTGACGGAAGCGGCCCTGCTTGCCCTTGATCATGTCGGCGAGCGATTTCAGCGGGCGCTTGTTGGTGCCAGTGATGGCGCGGCCGCGACGGCCGTTGTCGAGCAGCGCGTCGACAGCCTCTTGCAGCATGCGCTTTTCGTTGCGCACGATGATGTCCGGCGCGTTCAGCTCCAGCAGGCGCTTGAGACGGTTGTTGCGGTTGATGACGCGGCGATAGAGATCATTCAGATCGGAGGTCGCGAAGCGGCCTCCGTCCAATGGCACCAGCGGCCGCAGTTCCGGCGGCAGCACCGGTAGCACGGTCAGCACCATCCACTCGGGCTTGTTGCCGGAATCGAGGAACGACTCCATCAGCTTGAGGCGCTTGGAGATGCGCTTCAGCTTGGTCTCGGAATTGGTGTTGGTGATGTCCTCGCGCAGCTGCACGACCTGCTCTTTGAGGTTCATGGTACGCAGCAACTCGTGGACCGCTTCGGCGCCCATGCGGGCGTCGAACTCGTCACCGTTCTCTTCGATGGCTTCAAGATAGGCTTCGTCGGACAGCAACTGGCCGCGTTCGAGTTGTGTCATGCCCGGATCGACGACGACGAAGGCTTCGAAATACAGCACGCGCTCGATGTCGCGCAGCGTCATGTCGAGCAGCAGGCCGATGCGCGAGGGCAGCGACTTCAGGAACCAGATGTGCGCCGTCGGGCTGGCCAGTTCGATGTGGCCCATGCGCTCACGGCGCACCTTGGCCAGCGTCACTTCCACGCCGCATTTTTCGCAGACCACGCCGCGATGCTTCAAGCGCTTGTACTTTCCGCACAGGCACTCGTAGTCCTTCACGGGTCCAAAGATCTTGGCGCAGAACAGACCGTCACGCTCCGGCTTGAAGGTGCGGTAGTTGATGGTCTCGGGCTTTTTGACCTCACCGAACGACCAGGAGCGGATCATGTCCGGGGAGGCCAGACCGATGCGGATGGCATCAAAGTCTTCAACCTGGCCCTGCGTCTTCAGAAGGTTCAGTAAATCTTTCATCGTCGTACCTCGTAGATTAGCGGTGGCGGTGAGTAGGGGCGCAACCAACTGCGCCCCCACGGACAATCCACCCGCCCTATTCTTCCTGATCCAACTCCAAATTGATGGCCAGCGAACGGATTTCCTTGACCAGCACGTTGAAGGACTCCGGCATGCCGGCCTCCATGCGGTGATCGCCATCGACGATGTTCTTGTACATCTTGGTGCGACCGTTGACGTCGTCGGATTTCACGGTGAGCATCTCCTGCAAGGTGTACGCGGCGCCGTAGGCTTCCAGTGCCCAGACTTCCATTTCACCGAAGCGCTGACCGCCGAACTGCGCCTTGCCGCCGAGCGGCTGCTGGGTAACCAGCGAGTACGGTCCGGTAGAACGCGCATGCATCTTGTCATCGACCAAGTGGTTGAGCTTGAGCACATACATATAGCCGACGGACACCGGGCGGTCGAATAACTCGCCGGTGCGGCCATCGGTGAGGAAGGTCTGGCCGCTGGCCGGCAAATCCGCCAAGGCCAACATTTCCTTGATCTCGCGCTCCGTAGCACCATCGAACACCGGCGTTGCCATCGGTACGCCGGTACGCAGGTTCTTCGCCAGCGCACTGATCTCTGCGTCGTTGAGCGATTTCAGTTCCGCCTTCTTGGTGCCATGGCCGTAGATCTGATCCATGAATTTGCGCAACTCAGCGACCTTCGCCTGCGCATCGATCATGCGACCGATCTTCAGACCCAAGCCCTTAGCGGCCCAGCCCAGATGTAATTCGAGCACCTGACCGACGTTCATACGCGACGGCACGCCGAGCGGGTTCAGTACCACGTCGACCGGCGTACCGTCTTCGAGATACGGCATGTCCTCGACCGGGACGATCATCGAGATCACGCCCTTGTTACCGTGGCGACCGGCCATCTTGTCGCCCGGCTGAATGCGGCGCTTCACGGACAGATACACCTTGACCATCTTCAGCACGCCCGGGGCGAGGTCATCGCCGGCGGTGAGCTTGGCGCGTTTCTCTTCCAGCTTGTCGGTGAACTGCTTGCGCTGCGCCTTGAGCTGCTCCTGCGCCTTCTCCATCTGCGCGTTGACCTCGTCGTTACGCAGACGGATATCGAACCACTTTTCGCGCGGCACTTCTTCCAGGTAGGCGGCGGTGATCTTGGTGCCGGCCTTCATGCCCTTTGGGCCGCCATCGGCGGTCTTGCCTTCCAGCAGACGTTCGATACGCGCGTAGACGTCGTCTTCGATGATGCGCAGCTGGTCGTTCAAATCCTTCTTGATGCGGGCCAGTTCGTACTCTTCGATTTCCAGCGCACGCTTGTCCTTCTCGACGCCGTCGCGCGTGAACACCTGCACGTCGATCACGGTGCCTTCCATGCCGGAGGGCACACGCAGCGAGGTGTCTTTCACATCGGACGCCTTCTCGCCGAAGATGGCGCGCAGCAGCTTTTCTTCCGGGGTCAACTGGGTCTCACCCTTCGGCGTGACCTTGCCGACCAGGATGTCGCCTGTCTTCACCTCGGCACCTATGTAGACGATGCCGGACTCGTCGAGCTTGGCCAGCGCGGTTTCGCCGACATTAGGAATGTCGCCGGTGATTTCTTCGGAACCCAGCTTGGTGTCACGGGCCACGCAGGTGAGTTCTTCGATGTGAATGGTGGTGAAGCGGTCTTCTTCCACCACGCGCTCGGAGATCAGGATCGAGTCTTCGAAGTTGTAGCCGTTCCAGGGCATGAACGCGACCAGCATGTTCTGGCCGAGCGCGAGTTCACCCAGGTCCGTTGAAGGACCGTCGGCGAGCACGTCGCCGCGCGCAATCACGTCACCGGTATTCACCAATGGGCGCTGGTTGATGCAGGTGTTCTGATTGGAACGGGTGTATTTGGTCAGGTTGTAGATGTCCACGCCCGGCTCGCCGGCTTTGGTTTCTTCGTCGTTGACGCGCACCACGATGCGTGCGGCATCGACCGAATCAACCACGCCGCCGCGTTCGGCGGTGACGGCCACACCCGAGTCGATGGCCACGGTGCGCTCAATGCCGGTGCCGACCAGCGGCTTCTCGGTCTTGAGCGTCGGCACCGCCTGGCGCTGCATGTTCGAACCCATAAGTGCGCGGTTGGCGTCGTCGTGCTCCAGGAACGGAATCAGCGCGGCGGCGACCGAGACGATCTGCTTCGGCGAGACGTCCATGTATTCGACCTTGTCGGGGGTCGACAAGGTGAATTCATTCATGTGACGGCTGGACACCAGTTCGTCGGTCAGATGATTTTTCTCATCGAGCGTGGCGTTAGCCTGGGCGATGACGTACTGGCCCTCTTCGATCGCGGACAGGTAATCGATCTGATTGGTGGCCTTGCTGCTCACGACTTTGCGATACGGCGTTTCGAGGAAGCCGTACTGATTGGTGCGCGCATACACGGCCAGCGAATTGATCAGACCGATGTTCGGACCTTCAGGCGTTTCAATCGGGCAGACGCGGCCGTAATGAGTCGGATGCACGTCGCGCACTTCGAAGCCGGCGCGTTCGCGGGTCAGGCCACCCGGTCCAAGGGCCGAAACGCGGCGCTTGTGCGTAACTTCGGAGAGCGGGTTGTTCTGATCCATGAACTGCGACAGCTGCGAAGAGCCGAAGAACTCTTTGATCGCCGCGGCCACTGGCTTGGCATTGATCAGTTCCTGCGGCATCAGGCCTTCGGTCTCGGCCAGCGCCAGACGCTCTTTCACGGCGCGCTCGACGCGCACCAGGCCGATGCGGAACACGTTCTCGGCCATCTCGCCAACGCAGCGGATGCGGCGGTTGCCAAGGTGGTCGATGTCATCGACAGTGCCGTTGCCGTTACGGATGTCGATCAGAACCTTCATCACTGCGATGATGTCATCTCTGGACAGCACGCCAGGACCGACGATTTCGTCGCGACCGACGCGGCGGTTGAATTTCATACGGCCGACGGCGGACAGGTCATAGCGGTCCGCGGCGAAGAACAGGCTGTTGAAGAGATTCAGCGCGGCTTCCTTGGTCGGCGGCTCGCCGGGGCGCATCATGCGGTAGATTTCGACTTGCGCTTCCAACTCCGTCTTGGACGGATCGATGCGCAGAGTCTGGGAGATGAACGCGCCGCGATCCAGATCGTTGGTGAAAAGAACGCGGATAGCGGCGATCTTCGCCTTGGTGAACTTGGTGAGCATGTCGCCGGTGATTTCATCATTGGCGGCGGCCAGCAGTTCGCCGGTTTCCTTGTCGATGATGTCGTGCGCCAGGGTCTTGCCGATCACGTATTCGGTCGGTACATCGAGACTCTTGATGCCGGCCTTCTCCAGTTCGCGCACATGGCGCGCCGTGATGCGACGACCATTCTCGACGATCACCTTGCCTTTGATGCTGATATCGAAACCAGCGGTCTCACCGCGCAGACGCTCCGGAATCAGGTCAAATGTGATGCCATCCTTGCCGAAGTGGAAGGTGTTGGTCTCGAAGAACATGCCCAGCATCTGCTCGGTGTTGAAACCGAGGGCGCGCAGCAGAATCGTGGCCGGCAGCTTGCGGCGGCGATCGATGCGCACGAACACGCAGTCCTTGGGGTCGAATTCGAAATCCAACCAGGAACCGCGGTAGGGAATGATGCGTGCCGAGAACAGCAGCTTGCCCGAGGAATGGGTCTTGCCTTTGTCGTGATCGAAGAACACGCCCGGTGAACGGTGCAGCTGCGAGACGATGACGCGCTCGGTGCCGTTGATGACGAAGGTGCCGTTGCGAGTCATGAGCGGCAGTTCGCCCATGTAGACTTCCTGCTCCTTGATGTCCTTGACCACCTTGGCACCGGCCGAAGCTTCCTTGTCATAAATCACCAGGCGTACCTTGGCGCGCAGCGGCGCGGCGAAGGTCATGCCGCGCATCTGGCACTCTTTCACATCGAACACCGGATCGCCGAGGCGATAACTCACGTATTCGAGCACCGCATAACCGGTGTAACTGCTGATCGGGAACACCGACTTGAAGGCGGCGTGCAAACCCGCATCGTTGCGTTTCTCAGGATTGACATCCTCCTGGAGAAACTCACGATAGGACTCCAGCTGAATGGCCAGCAGATACGGCACGTCCAACAGCGTCGGGCGTTTGCCAAAGTCCTTGCGGATGCGTTTCTTCTCAGTGAAGGTATAAGCCATCGGTGGTCCTCTCAACTCAAGTTCAGGGCGGCACGTGCCGACTTAGTGTTCGACTGCATGGTCGCAAGTCCCTTGCCGACCCGGAACAAATTTACAAAACAGATAAAGGCCGGTGACGTAACGCCACCAGCCCTACCGAATCCGTGGCGGGTGCGGCCCTAAGCCGCACCCGCCAATCAACTGCATACTTACTTGACCTCGACGGCCGCGCCGGCTTCTTCCAACTGCTTCTTGATGCTGGCGGCTTCGTCCTTGGACACGCCTTCCTTGACGACCGAGGGCGCGCCCTCGACCAGATCCTTGGCTTCTTTCAGACCCAGGCCGGTGATGGCACGCACCACCTTGATGACGTTAACCTTGTTCTCGCCGAACTTGGTCATCACGACGTTGAACTCGGTCTGCTCTTCCACCGCGGCAGCGGCCGGGCCTGCAGCAGCGGCCATCGCGACCGGGGCGGCGGCGGACACGCCAAACTTCTCTTCCATCGCCGCGATCAGATCGACGATTTCCATTACTGTCATGCTGGAAATGGTTTCCAGCATATTTTCTTTCGAAACGGCCATTGTTGCTCTCCTAAAATTTAATCAGTTTCAAGTTGCGAATAGTTTCTGCGTTACGCCGCTTGCTTCTTGTCACGCAAAGCAGCAAAGGTACGCACCATCTTGGCATTCGGCTCGGCCAAGGTACGAACGAGCTTGGTGATCGGTGCCTGCAATACGCCCATGAGCATGGACAGCGCCTGCTCGCGGGTCGGCATCTTGGACAGCCGGTCGATATCGCCGGGGGCAAGCATCTTGCCGCCGAACGACACCAACTTGATCACCATCTTGTCGTTGGCCTTGGCGAAGTCCTGCATCAGCCGCGCGGCGGCACCCGGTTCCTCTTTCGAGAAAGCGAGTATCAGCGGGCCGACCAATCCGTCCTGCATGCAGGCGAAATCGGTGCCTTCGACAGCGCGTCGTGCCAGGGTGTTTTTCACCACCCGGACATACACACCGTTCTTGCGACCTTCGGAACGCAGGGCAGTCATCGCCACCACCGACAGACCACGGTATTCGGCGGCCACGGCGGAGTGCGCCTTGGCTGCCACCGCGGCGACTTCGGCGACGATGGACTTCTTCTGCTCTAAATTTAAAGCCACGTAATCACCTCCTGACTCGGTTTCGAATTGGCATGGGGGCAGAATTTACTTCTGTCACCACGCGTCTTCGTCACCACCCATCATGGATGCCCAAATGGACATCCCCCTGACGGCGTCCGAAACCAGGATGCAACCTGAATCCGGTACCACCGTCTGCGCAGGCCGGTTAGCCCATTAAGCGTAATTCCATAAAGAAGGAATTACGCGCCTGCGGTCTTTGACGAACACCGGTGCGAACACCGATGGTACAAAGCCTGTTGCTGGCGGATGCGCTACGCGCATCCGCCGTACTTCTGTTTACTCGCTCAGCGAAGCCTGATCCACGATAATGCCCGGGCCCATGGTCGAAGACACGACGATCTTCTTCACGTAGATGCCTTTGGCGGTGGACGGCTTGGCCTTGTGCAGATCGGCCAGCAGCGCCTGCATGTTTTCGCGCAGCGCCTGCGCTTCAAAGCTGAGCTTGCCGATGGTGGCGTGAATGATGCCGGCCTTGTCGGCGCGGAAGCGCACCTGACCGGCCTTGGCGTTCTTCACGGCCGTGGCGGGATCCGGCGTTACGGTACCGACCTTGGGGTTCGGCATCAAACCACGCGGGCCGAGGATCTGGCCCAGCTGGCCGACCACGCGCATGGCGTCCGGCGTGGCGATGACGACATCGAAATTCATTTCACCGGCCTTGACCTTCTCAGCCAGATCCTCAAAGCCGACGATGTCCGCACCGGCGGCACGCGCCGCATCAGCATTAGCGCCCTGTGCGAAGACCGCGACGCGCACACTCTTGCCGATGCCATTCGGCATGACGGTCGAGCCACGCACCACTTGATCGGATTTGCGCGGGTCGATGCCGAGATTCACGGCGATGTCCAGCGATTCGGCGAATTTGGCGGGCGGAAAACCCTTTAACAGTGCCAGTGCCTCATCCAGCGGATAGGCCTTGCCCGGCACGATCTTGCCGATGATGGATTTGAAACGTTTGCTGATCTTGGCCATGGCTTACACCACCCCTTCGGTTTCGATGCCCATGCTGCGGGCGCTGCCGGCGATGGTGCGCACGCCTGCGTTCAGGTCGGCGGCCGTCAGATCCGGCGCCTTGAGCTTGGCGATATCCTCCAGCTGCGCACGCGTCACCTTACCGACTTTGTCGCGGTTCGGGACTTTGCTGCCGCTGGTAATACCGGCCGCCTTCTTCAGCAGAATCGAGGCGGGTGGGGTCTTGGTGATGAAGGTGAAGCTGCGGTCACTGTAGACCGTGATCACAACCGGAATGGGCATGCCCAGTTCGAGCTTCTGCGTGGCGGCATTGAAGGCCTTGCAGAACTCCATGATGTTGACACCGTGCTGACCCAATGCGGGGCCGACCGGTGGGCTGGGATTGGCCTGACCGGCCTTCACCTGCAGCTTGACATACGCTTGTACTTTCTTTGCCATTGCAAACTCCTGTGGGTAGTAGCGCCGTTAGGCTCCCCGGTTAAAAACTAGTACTGAGTACACTGGGTGCTCGTGCTGTTTACTCAGCACTCAACACTTTCTATCAAGCCTTTTCGACCTGCCCAAACTCCAACTCCACCGGCGTTGACCGGCCGAAGATCAGCACTGCAACGCGCAGGCGGCTCTTCTCGTAATTGACTTCCTCGACGACACCGTTGAAATCGTTGAACGGCCCGTCGGTGACACGCACCACTTCACCCGGCTCGAACAGCACTTTGGGCCGCGGTTTGTCGGCGCCTTCCTGTACGCGCTGCAAAATGAAATCGGCTTCCTTGTCGGTGATCGGCGCCGGCTTGTCGCTGGTGCCGCCGATGAAACCCATGACCTTGGGGCATTCCTTGACCAGGTGCCAAGTCTCGTCGCCCATTTCCATCTGCACCAGCACGTAGCCGGGGAAAAATTTGCGTTCGCTCTTGCGCTTCTGACCCTCGCGCATCTCCACCACTTCCTCGGTGGGCACCAGCACCTGGCCGAACTTGTCCTGCATGCCAAAGCGCTCGATGCGCTCAGTCAGCGCACGACGCACCTGATTTTCAAAGCCCGAATAGGCGTGCACTACATACCAACGCATCGCCATCTGCTTAGCTCCCTTGGCCGGTCAGCATTTTGACCACCTTCAGCAATAACATATCGAACATCCAGAGAATCACGCCCAGCGCGACCACCATCACCACCACGGCCAGCGTCGCCTGTAGCGTCTCGGCCCGGGTCGGCCAGACCACTTTGCGCACTTCGATCTGCGACTCCACCATAAAACCCATGAAGCTGCGGCCTTTGAGGGTCTGCATGGCGATGATGACCGCGACACCGGTCGACGCCAACACGCCCAGTACCCGTGCGAGCGTGGGATAGTCGTCAAAGTGGTAATAACCGACGATCCCGCCCAGCAACAGCAGCAGTGCAGCGATCAATTTTACCGAATCCAGCCAGGATGCCGGGGTTTCGACTTTTGCATTCATAACTCAGCCATCCGCACCAAACGCCTTTTGTTGACCAGGATCCGCCGCATCGGTTCCGGATATGCCCGATTGTTTTCACACCGTTTGCCGCCCGGCGCATACCTTCCATCTTCAACATGGGGGCAGTTTTCAATCGCCCCCGCCTGCCTCGTGTGGCAGGCCAGGAGGGAATCGAACCCCCAACCTGCGGTTTTGGAGACCGCCGCTCTGCCAATTGAGCTACTGGCCTAAAATCAGATAAAAGGGTAAAGATGAAAGATCAAAGGGAGCAATCGGCCCCTTTGCTCTTTTCCCTTTGCTCTATTCAATAACCTTCGCCACCACACCCGCACCGACGGTACGGCCGCCTTCGCGAATCGCGAAGCGCAGGCCATCTTCCATGGCGATAGGCGCAATCAGCGCTACCGTAATGGAGACGTTGTCACCAGGCATCACCATTTCGGTACCGGCTGGCAGTTCAACCGCGCCGGTCACGTCGGTGGTGCGGAAGTAGAACTGCGGACGGTAGCCCTGGAAGAACGGGGTGTGGCGCCCGCCTTCTTCTTTGGAGAGCACGTAGACTTCGGCTTCAAACTTGGTATGGGGGGTGATGCTGCCGGGTTTGGCTAATACCTGCCCGCGCTCGACTTCTTCGCGTTTGGTGCCGCGTAACAGGACGCCGACGTTGTC
>JBGPWJ010000218.1:0-4603 GCA_041492115.1 Gammaproteobacteria bacterium | reverse complement strand
GCCCGAGACTAGCGGCGTGCGGGCGCGCACGCACGCCTGGTTCACAGCAAAGCGCGTGGCAAAGTTGTCACTGCAGTCGAGCACCACGTCAGCCAGTGCGACCTGCTCGGTGAGATGCTCACCGTTGAGCCGGGTATCGATGGTGATGATCGTGGTGCCGGGATTCAAGGCCAGCAGCGCATCGCGCGCCGAGTCTACTTTGGATCGGCCGATGTCGGCGCTGCGGTGCACGATCTGGCGTTGCAGGTTGGACAGATCGACGCGGTCATGATCGGCGATGGCCAGCGTGCCGACGCCGGCGGCGGCCAGGTACATGGCCGCGGGCGAGCCCAGACCGCCCAGGCCGATGATCAGTGCGCGGGATGCGCGCAGTTTGTCCTGACCTTCGATGCCGACCTGCGGCAGCAGGATCTGACGG
Organism: Gammaproteobacteria bacterium; assembly: GCA_041492115.1. Lineage (GTDB taxonomy): Bacteria > Pseudomonadota > Gammaproteobacteria > JBBQDK01 > JBBQDK01 > JBBQDK01. The sequence continues at coordinate 4,185 of JBGPWJ010000218.1, read as the reverse complement.
CTGTAGCGCAGCAGTTCGTCGTCGTTCATGTGGGGCAGGGTAAAGAGAAAAGTGGAAAGGGTAAAGGGAAAAAAGAATCGCACTGCCGGTGCGGGTAACTTTCCCCTTTTATCTTTGCCCTTTTATCTGCAGCTACAAATACCGCCGCCAGTGTTCCGGCCGGTTATCGCGGCAGCCATGCGGCAGATGCTGATAACGTTGGATGAAGATGTCGAGGGTGTGGGTGCTGCCGCTGCGGTGGCAGCCGAGGTTGGCGCATTGCGCCTCTTCGGAGTAGTAATGCAGGGCGCGCATGAGTTTGTTGAACAGGCTGTTGTCGAGATGGAAGCCAAGCTCGATCAGAGCCTCGTCGATGATCTTGAGCGACAGGCGCGACAGGTCGTAGCTGACCTGCACGCGCTCGCCCTCCCCGAGGCGCACGCCCAGAATGCCGTCGATATCGCTGAGTAACAGCATCACGGTCTGTGCCTGATGCGGATCGGGATGCAGCTGACAGAAGCAGATCTCGCGGTGTTTGATCAGTTCGGGTGCCACATTTTCCATAAGGCTATGCTAGCCCTTCGAGGGAAATAATCAATGGGCGCGGCGCGGAACGTCGTCACTTACGGCCCTGTGCGACCCGTTTGTGACCGGATAAATCAGCATGGGTGGCGATTTCGCGGTAACCGTGGTCGTGCAGCAGGCCGGTCACGGCACCGGACTGATCGTAGCCGTGCTCCAGCAGCAGCCAGCCGCCACTGTAGAGATGCGCGTGCGCCTGTGCGGCAATCCATCGTATGGCTTCAAGACCCTCGGGCCCCGGTGTCAGCGCGGCGCGTGGTTCGAAACGCACATCGCCCTCGGCAAGATGCGGATCGGCGGCGGCAATGTAAGGTGGGTTGGAGATGATGACGGCGCAGCGCGTGCCGGCCAGCGCGGTGCACCAGTCACCGCAACGGAACTCGACTGTGCTGATGCCGAGCCGCGCGGCGTTGCCGCGTGCCACGGCTAGCGCCGCCGCGGAAATATCGGTCGCGATCACGTGACAGCGCGGCCGTTCCCGCGCGATAGCCAGTGCGATGGCGCCGCTGCCGGTGCCAAGATCCGCAATGCGCAATGCCGCATCTTGTGGAATGCAGAGCAGGGCGCGTTCCACCAGCAGCTCGGTGTCCGGGCGCGGAATCAAGGTAGCGGTGCTGACAGCCAGTTCCAGCGACCAGAACTCACGCGTGCCGAGCAGGTAGGCGACCGGCTCGCCCGCTGCACGGCGTTCTATCAATGTCTGGAACTTTGCGGCTTGTGCAGCAGTCAGTGTCTGGTCGGCATGTGCATAGAGGTGGCTGCGTGCGCAACCGAGCACGTCGGCCAGCAGCACCTCGGCTTCGCGTCGCGCTGCATCGCCATGTACGCGCAGCGGCAGTTGTGCCAGGCGCAGCGCGTCGGCCAGGGGGCGATCGGTCAAATCTTCGGACCAGGGTGTAAGCATGGTGTGTCGGCGGTCGGCTCAAGTGTGCTTGCATCGGGCGAGTCCGGGCAGTATCGTTCCACTCCCGTGCGCACCGGCAATTCAGCCGCATTGTAACAACGGATCGGGCATATTGACATGAAACAGTCCTACGCGCGTCGCCGCACACCGCAGCTGTTGCTGCTGGCGTTGCTGCTGCTCGTGCAGGTCGGGCTGTTCGCGCACCAGTTCGAGCATGCACTGGGCGGCGACGAGACGCATTGCGCCTTGTGCGTGGCCGCCGATCATCTGGGCCATGCGCCGGTATCCGCCAGTGTCTTTGCTGGCCTCGCCTGCATTTATCTGCTGTTGTCGGTAACGCACGGCACTGCCGTGTTGCCGCGCCGCGCGCATGTACTGCGCGGTGCACGCGCCCCTCCCCGTATCTCCTCGCTGTAGTCGCCAGAACCGCGTCCGGCTTCCGCTGCGCGCGGTCCATTCCAAAGCACTGCTGCGCGTCGCGTGAATCGCGACGCCACTACTCGTGAGGAGAATCTATGAAACGCGTCTTCATGGCCTGTACGTTGGCGTTGGCCGCGCCTATGAGCCTGGCTGCCGACAAGAACGATATGGCGCAACTGCGTCAGGAAATCGAGCAGCTCAAGACCGATTACGAGCAACGTCTGCGCGCACTGGAGGCGCGCGTGCAAAAGGCCGAGGCCAGTGCGCAGGATGCGCAGGCCAATGCCGTCGCCGCGCAGACCGCGGCGAGCACGCCGCCGCCTGCGCCACCGGCCTCGGGTAATGCCTTCAATCCGGCGGTCAGTGTGATTTTGAACGGCACTTATGGAAGGTTCGCGCGCGATCCGGCAGGTTATGCCATTCCAGGGTTCGCGTTGGGCGCGGAAGCCGATCCGGGCAAACGCGGGCCTTCTCTGGGCGAATCGGAGCTCGCCATGAGCGCCAACGTCGATGACAAATTCTTCGGCAACCTCATCGCCACGCTGGCACCCGATGGCGGCGCCGCTGTCGAAGAGGCGTATTTTCAGACGCTGGAGTTGCCCGCGAGCTTCACGCTCAAGGTCGGCCGATTCTTTTCCGGGATCGGCTATCAGAATGAACAGCACGCGCACGTCTGGGACTTCGTCGATCCATCGCTGGCCTATCGAGCCATGCTCGGCAATCAGTACGGCGACGACGGCGTGCAGTTGCGCTGGCTGGCGCCCATCGACACCTTCCTGGAACTCGGCGGCGAACTGCTGCGCGGCGATGCCTTTCCGGCCGGCGGCGCGAGCGGCAATGGCGCCGGCGCGCGCAGTGTGTTCGCGCACGTCGGCGGCGATATCGGGATGAGCAACAGTTGGCGCGCGGGCTTGTCGCAACTGCGTACCGAGGCCGACGGGCGCATCACCGGCATCAACGATACCTTCACCGGCCGCAGCGACATCAGCGTCGCTGACTTCGTCTGGAAATGGTCGCCGAACGGCAATCCCGTCAACACCAACTTCAAGGTGCAAGGCGAGTATCTGCGGTGCGCTGAAAACGGCGCATTCAACACTAACCCCTATGACGCCGCACAACACGGCGCTTATTTGCAAGGCATCTATCAGTTCATGCCGCGCTGGCGCGTCGGTGTGCGGCACGACTGGTTGTCTGCGGATAATCCCGGCAACGCTTTCGCGGGCAAGACGCTCGATACACTCGGTCACACGCCCCGGCGCGACAGCATGATGGTTGATTTTTCCAACAGCGAGTTCAGCCGCTTCCGCCTGCAATACAACCGCGATCAATCGCAGCCGACGACCGACAATGAATGGTATCTGCAATACATCATGAGCATCGGTGCGCATGGCGCGCATCAGTTCTGACCACTCAACAATTGACGAGGAATTCACTATGCCCAATCAACTCATGACCCGCTTGTCCGCTGCGCTCGCCGCGCTGCTGATCGGCAATGCCGCACCGGCTGCTGCTGCCCTCAAGGTGTTCGCCTGCGAACCCGAATGGGGCGCGCTGGCGCAGGAGATCGGCGGCGACAAACTCGATATCTACACCGCCACCACCGCATTGCAGGACCCGCACCAGATTCAGGCGCGGCCCAGTCTGATCGCCAAGGTACGCAATGCCGATATGCTGGTCTGCACCGGCGCGGAACTGGAGATCGGCTGGTTACCGCTGTTGCTGCGTCAGACCGGCAATGCCCGGATACAAACTGGCCAGCCCGGCAACTTCGCCGCGGCGGAGTTCGTGCGCATGCTGGACGTACCGACCAAACTCGATCGCGTCGAAGGCGATGTGCATCCCTTCGGTAATCCGCACATCCAGACCGACCCGCGCAACATCGCGCGCGTCGCCGACGCCCTGGCTAAGCGGCTCGCGCAACTCGATCCGGCCGACGCGGCGTATTTCGAAGCGCGACAGCGCGATTTCGCCCAGCGCTGGAGTGCAGCCTTGCAACGCTGGCAGCAGCAGTCCGCGCCGCTCAAAGGCATCGCGATTGTCTCCCAGCACAAAGCCTGGGGCTACATGGAGGACTGGCTAGGCATGAAGGAGGTCGCGGTGCTGGAACCCAAGCCGGGCATTCCGCCCAGCAGCAGTTATCTTGCCGAGGTGCTTGATCATCTGAAGCAGCAACCGGCCCGGATGGTGATCCGCGCCGCGTATCAGGAAGGCCGGCCATCGGAGTGGTTGTCGCAGGAGGCGCATATTCCGGCCGTGGAACTGCCGTTCACCGTGGGCGGTGATGCGCAAGCCAAGGATCT
>JBGPWJ010000197.1:0-5082 GCA_041492115.1 Gammaproteobacteria bacterium | reverse complement strand
TTGCCGCTGGCATTGGCAAGGCTCTTGGCGGCCAGACCGCAGAAGATGCTGTGCTGCCAGAAGTCGTCCATGAAGATCACCTCGTTGGTGACCTTGGCGAACATCTGACTGGTGGAGGTGGCCAGCACCAGGTCGCGGATCTGCGCCGTGCCGAGCAGCGTCACGGCGCGCGTCACAGTTTCGATCTGGCGCGAGCTGCCATAATACGGGCTGTTGGCGACCTTGAGCAGGCGCACGGTCAGTCCCGGATCCTGACTGATCAGATTGGCAATATCGTTCGCGTTCGATTTCGGGTCGCCGACCATGTCATTGACGCGCAGGAACACATCCGGGAAGGAGATCAGCGTGCCCGCGTCTCGCACCATGGCCTGCATTTCTATACTACTCATAGCGCGTCTGTCCGTTGGTTAGGCCAGCCTGGAAAATCAGGGGGTGTCAGCACTGTAGCGGCCCGGCGCCGGATTATTCCACCACGCTATAAGGGTACCGCAAAACGGCACGGCGCGCAGGGTGGTCGGAGCCGGCTGCGCCTTGAGAAAAAATATCAACCGCAAATGAACGCTTTTACTCTTCTCTCACGACGCCACTCGCCGTCCCCACACCGCATACACCGGGTCCGCCTCCGTCTGGGTCGCGGCGTACTTGTCATCCTCGGGTCGCGGCAGGCCGCGGCGCGATTCGGTACCGAGGTCGGCATAAAGACCCGAGGCGCGGAAATAATCCAGCACCACGGCCATGCGCTCGAAGGGATGAATGTCTATCCAGAGTTGAATGACCTTGCTCGGAAACCAGCGCTCGGAGAATGTCAGCACGAACGGCGCGCCCGGTTTCAGCACGCGCGCCACCTCGGCGAATACCTCGAAAGGCCGGGTCAGGTATTCAACGGACATGCTGCACAGCACCGCATCAAAGCTCGCGTCCCTGAAAGGCAATACCGGATCGGTGTTGATATCCTGCACCACGCGCTCGCTGAGACGCGGATTCTGGTCCAGCTCCGGCGCATTCATGCCCAGACCGGTCACCGTAAGATCGCCGCAGGATTCCGGCAGGTGTGACACCCAGCTGCTCATCAGATCGAGCACCCGCATGCCCGGTTGCAGAAAGCGTTCATAGATTCCGTTCACCACAGCGATCGCCGCGCTATCGATGTGTTGAACCAGGCGCGGCTCGGTATAAAACAGCGGATCGGCGCGCGGGTCCAGGCGCGCGAAGGGTTCGTTGCTGAAGAAATCAGTCGCGCCCTCAGTCATGCGCGCCTGCATGCCCGGACCGCGACTGGTCAGCTCTTCGCCCAGATCGATGCAGCGTCCACCGTGTTCCGCATAGCCCGGCAGCGGTTCGATCACGCGCGCCTGAAAACTTCCCGCGCAGCGCGACCAGGGGTGATTCAGATCGATGGTCAGTTGATTCTCATCCTGCGCCAGCAGCCGGAACGGCCGGCGATCCTGCGCGAAAAAATCAGCCATGCCTTCCAGCAGATTGCGCGGGTAAAAACGCCCGGTGGCGGGTATTACAGTCGTGCCGGGACGCGGCTGCTGCTTGAACTGGCTGCTCTTGATGCGCTTCACCTGACTCTTGTCGTATTCGTGCACCAGTTCACCCGCGGCCACCGGCTGACTCAGCCACTCGCCCGGCTCGGTCCGCATCAGTCGTTCGCCCAGATCGCCGGGAAGAAGATCGCGCCACAGATTACTGCGGGCGAAGTAGCGGTGTTCGGTATGTTCGGCATCGGCGCTGTGCCAGTGCAGCGCGGCATCCAATCTGACATTGCGGGTGGTCTGGTTCACGGGATTAGGCTCTGATCTGTACCACGATTGGCAGAGCTCACCTTAATCAACCGCGCGCTCAGCGTCCACCCCGGCGGGGTTGTGGTTATGCGCTCGCGCCACCTTCGGCTTGCGAGCGGCGCAGTCTTTCACGGTATGATGGGCACAATGACAACCTGACCGGGCACAGAGTTCTTTGTGAAACGCCTACTCATCACGCTCGCCTGCCTTTGCATCGGCCTTACTGCCCTGCCCGCTTGGGCCGCGCCGCGCCTCGACCTGACTCACCAGAACGTCGGCTATCTCGCCCTTGGCCTGTTCGTCCTCGCCTACCTGCTGGTGATGGCCGAGGAATTCACCGAGCTGCGCAAATCCAAACCGGTGGTCCTGCTGGCCGGTGTGTTATGGGCGATGATCGCCTGGGTGTATCGCGAGCATGGAATGCCCGCGCCGGTGGCCGTTGCACTGCGCGAGAACATCACCGATTACGCCGAGCTGTTGTTGTTCCTGCTGGTGGCGATGACGTATGTCAATGCCCTGGAAGAGCGGCGCGTGTTCCAGGCCTTGCGCGCCTGGCTGACGCACAAGGGTTTCAGCTACCGGCAACTGTTCTGGATTACCGGCGTGTTGGCGTTCTTCATCTCGGCGGTGGCGGACAATCTCACCACGGCGCTGCTGATGTGCGCGGTGATCCTCGCGGTCGGCGCCGGCAACCGGCGCTTCGTCTCGCTGTCGTGCATCAACCTGGTGGTGGCCGCCAACGCCGGCGGCGCATTCAGCCCGTTCGGCGACATCACGACGCTGATGGTCTGGCAGAAAGGCATGTTGGATTTCTGGGGTTTCTTCCTGTTGTTCATTCCAGCGGCGGTGAATTTCCTGGTGCCCGCGGCGATCATGCAGTTCGGCATTCCCGCCGGTGCGCCGCCGCCGGCGACGGATCAGGTGCGCATGAAGCGCGGCGCGCGCCGCATCATGCTGCTGTTCGCACTGACCATCGCCACCGCCGTGGGGTTCTATCACGTCCTGCAACTGCCGCCGATGCTGGGCATGATGACCGGGCTGGCCTATCTGCAGCTCATCGGTTTTTATCTGAAGCAAACCCAGGGCCGGCATCACGACCCCGCCGACGAGCAGCTCGGCAGTCCCGCGGCCTTCAATGTGTTCTCGCTGGTGGCGCGCGCCGAATGGGATACGCTGTTGTTCTTTTATGGTGTGGTGCTGTGCGTCGGAGCACTGGGTTTCATCGGTTATCTCGCGCAGGCCTCGCAACTGCTCTACACCGGTTGGGGTGCGACGCAGGCCAATATCACCATCGGAGTGCTGTCGGCAGTGATCGACAATATCCCGATCATGTTCGCGGTGCTGACCATGAACCCCGACATGTCCCAGGGCCAGTGGCTGCTGATAACCCTGACCGCCGGCGTGGGCGGCAGTCTGCTGTCGATCGGCTCGGCGGCGGGCGTCGCGCTGATGGGCGCGGCGCGCGGGCAGTACACCTTCTTCAGTCATCTGCGCTGGACGCCGGCCGTGGCGCTGGGTTATGCGGCGAGCATCGCCGTGCATTTCTGGATCAATGCGGGACATTTCTGAGCAGAGCATCTAACAGAATGAGTCCCCTCTCCCTCCGGGAGAGGGACAGGGTGAGGGAATCAATGGTATCGAAACATTTATAACCCCCCTCACCCCAACCCTCTCCCGAAGGGAGAGGGAGTGAAAGCGCGGCACGAGGTTCATTCTCTTAGAGCTTCGGCTTGCCGCCGAACATTTGATCGAGCGCGGTGCGTGCAGTGTCTGCCTGATCTTGCGGAGCACCCGCCGCCGCACCGAACAGTGAATCCAATTGCGCGCGCGCACTCTGCTCCTGCACCGCCGCCTGAGGCTGCCAGGCATCCGCACGGAATTGGAAATAGCCGCAGAAATTGGCGCGGGTCTTGTCGCTGACGGGGTCGGCCACCGGCTCGCGGCACTGATTGGCCACGCGCGTGTCGTAATAGACGCAGGACCTGCACACATGCAATTCCGCGCGGCAGGCCGGGCATTCGGCCAGCCGCGCCAGCGGCAGCAGCAGATCACCCAAGGTGGCACCGCATTTCCAGCAAATCAGCGTTGCAGTCATTGGCAGGGCACTCGCAAGCGATCAGGATCGGCGCCATTACGGCACCGACAGACAGCGGTGATTATAACCGGCGTGGCGCTGTCGCGGGTATTGACTGCCAAGCTCAGACGCGAGGGCGGACGAGATCAGCGGCGGTCTACGCTGATACAGAGAGCGAATGCGGTCCACGCATCAACTCAGCCAGCCATACCACAACGGCAATGTCACCAGACTGCACAAGGTCGACAGCGTCACCGCCGCCGCGTACAACGGAGTATCCAGCCCGTAACGATCGCTGATGACAATGCCAAGCACCATGCTCGGCATGGCCGCCTCCAGCACCACCGCGACCAGCACCTGCCCGCTCAAGCCAACAGCGTGCGCCAATACCACGGCCAGCGCCGGCTGTATGAACAACTGAATCACCAGCACCGGCAACACCGCGCGCGTATGCACCGACCACAGAGTGTCCCAACGCAGACTCATGCCCAGCGACAGCAACATCAAAGGCACCACGCCCGCGGCCAGCATGCGCAGCGTATCGGCGAGACCTTGCGGTAACGGCACGCCGCTCTTGTTGAGCGCCACCGCGAGCAGTGCTGCCCAGAGCGGCGGAACACGCAGCAAGGCACGGAATGGATGGGTGCGCTCCAGTCCGTCACCATGCGCCTGCGCCACTAGCATGCCAATAGTGAGCAGCAACGGCAGGCAAGCGAACAGGTCGTATTGAATCGCGACGCTACGTGCCCATTTGCCGAACGTGGCCTCCAGCACCGGCAGTCCAAGATAGGTGGCATTGGGAAAGGCCGCGGCCAGAATCATGGCACCGCGCGCCGCCTTGGTCGTGCCGCACACCCGGTAGATCTGCCAGCTCAAGACCATGCCGGCCAGCACGCAACTCGCCGCGACGAACGAGATACGCAGCGTATCCAGTCCGATCGGCGAGTTCCACAACACCACCAGCACCAGCGCCGGCAGCAGCAGGTAATAGACCAGCGTCGCCAATATCCGGCGCACGCTGTCGGCATCGAACCCGCCGGGACGCACGAAGCGCCACAGCACACCGCAGGTGATAAGCGCGGCCATTTGCAGTAGTACGGTTATCATGGCAAGCAGGGATCTCGGAAAAACACGTTGCTATTATTCATGGCCACTAATATCCAGTTGACGCCAGCCGGTAATTAACCTTTTTAAGCAAGGTAATGCCGGGCGATATTTGGC
>JBGPWJ010000057.1:0-11724 GCA_041492115.1 Gammaproteobacteria bacterium | reverse complement strand
GCCGAGGGCCAGGGTGAGGGCATCAATGACCTGAATACCGTTTTAGATCCCCCTCACCCCAATCCTCTCCCTCAGGGAGAGGGAGTCACCGGGCGGTGCGAAATTCGTTACGCTGGGTGCAAGTACAATCGTTTAACCGGAGAGAGAACCGATCATGACCGTACAAGCGCACAAAGAAACCCTGGACTTCCAGACCGAGGTGCGGCAACTGCTGCACCTGATGATTCACTCCCTGTATTCCAACAAGGAGATTTTCCTGCGCGAACTGATCTCCAATGCCTCCGACGCCGCCGACAAGCTGCGCTTCGAAGCGCTCAGCGACGACGCGCTGCTGGAAGGCGACAATGATTTACGTATCCGCGTCGAGTTCGACAAGCAGGCGCGCACCGTCACCCTCGCGGACAACGGTATCGGCATGTCGCGCAGCGAGGTTATCGACAATATCGGCACCATCGCCAAGTCCGGCACCCGGCAGTTCCTCGAATCCCTGAGCGGCGATCAGGCCAAGGATACGCGGCTGATCGGCCAGTTCGGTGTCGGCTTCTACTCCGCGTTTATCGTCGCCGACAAGGTGACATTGACCACGCGCCGCGCCGGTCTTGGCGCCGAGCACGGCGTGCGCTGGGAGTCGAACGGCGAGGGCAGCTACAGCCTGGAGACCACCGAGAAGGCGACACGTGGCACTGAGGTCACTTTGCACCTGCGCGACGACGAGGACGAATTCCTCGATGGCTGGCGCTTGCGCAACATCATCCACAAATACTCCGACCATATCTCCATCCCGATCGAGATGCTGTCCGAAGACAAAGAGAAACAGGGCGAGTACGAAGCCGTCAACCGCGCCTCGGCGCTGTGGGCGCGCCCCAAAAAGGAAATCACCGAGGAGGAGTACCACGAATTCTACAAGCACGTTGCGCATGACTTTGAGCCGCCGCTGACCGTCACGCACAACCGGGTCGAGGGCAAACAGTCCTACATCTCGTTGCTGTACATCCCCAAGCGTGCGCCATTCGACCTCTGGGACCGCGACAAGCGTCACGGCATCAAACTGTACGTCAAGCGCGTGTTCATCATGGACGACGCCGAGCAGCTCATGCCGCAGTACCTGCGCTTCGTGCGCGGCGTGGTTGACTCCGACGACCTGCCGCTGAACATCTCGCGTGAGATTCTCCAGCACAACAAGGTCATCGATAGCATCCGCGCCGCGTCCGTGAAGAAGATTCTCGATCTGCTCGATGACATGGCCAAGAACGACAAAGAGAAGTACACCCTATTCTGGAAGGAGTTCGGTCGCGTCCTGAAGGAAGGCCCCGCCGAGGATTTCGGCAACCGCGAACGCATCGCCAAGCTGCTGCGCTTCTCGTCCACGCTCGCCGACAGCGAGACACCGGACGTGACGCTCGATGACTACATCGCGCGCATGAAGGACGGCCAGGACAAGATCTACTACGTGACAGCCGAGAGCTTCGCCGCCGCACGGCACAGCCCGCACCTGGAAATCTTCCGTCGCAAAGGCATTGAAGTGCTGCTGCTCAGCGACCGCGTCGACGAGTGGCTGGTCTCGCACCTCACCGAGTACGACAAGAAGCACCTGCAATCGGTCGCCAAGGGCGCGCTTGATCTCGGCGGCCTCGCCGATACCGAAGAAAAGAAACACCTGGAAGAAGCGCAGGACAAGTTCAAGGATCTGGTTGAACGTTTGAAGAAGACGCTAGGAGAGCAAGTGCGCGAAGTGAAGGTGAGTCAGCGCCTGACCGATTCGCCGGCCTGCCTGATTCAGGACGAGCACGAAATGGCCGTGCATCTGCAGCATATGCTCAAATCCGCCGGTCATGAACTGCCCGACACCAAGCCGATCCTGGAAATCAACCCTGACCATCCGCTGGTTGTGCGTCTGAAGGAAGAGGGCGATGAACAGCGCTTCAGTGACTGGTCACACGTCTTGTTCGATCAGGCATTACTCGCCGCCGGTGGTCGTCTGGAAGACCCTGCTGCCTTCGTCGCCCGCCTCAACGATCTGTTTCTGCGGCTGACGGCATAATGCGGGGCGCGACCTACGTTCATTCTTGATCATGCAAGGGCGGGTCTCAGACCCGCCCCACCACCGCTCTTCAAGGTCTCTCGTTTCACCTCCCTGACATGTAATGCTAGAATGTCGCCGTGAATCTGAAAGAACTGCTTGCCTTCCTCGCCCCGCCGCAGGGCACAACCTCGCACAGCGAGAAACTCATCTCGGCATTCGGTGGCTTTCTGGGTGTTTTTCTCACCGTCTTCATCAGCGGACATTACCTGGGCTTCCATGATGCGCTGCTGGTCTGCGGCGCCATGGGCGCTTCCGCCGTGCTGCTGTTCGCGGTGCCGCACAGTCCACTGGCGCAGCCCTGGGCCTTCATCGGCGGTCATCTGGTCTCCACCCTAGTTGCGGTCACGGCCTATGAACTAGTACCGAATCTCTATGCGGCGGGGGCTTTGGCGGTGGCCGGCTCAATTCTTTTCATGGCCTACCTGCGTTGCATACACCCGCCGGGCGGCGGTACGGCGCTGGCCATCATCGTCAGCGGACCGGCCACGCACGCGCTCGGCTACCACTACGCCATTACTCCCGTGGCCTACAATCTTGCCGTGATGCTGGCGGTGGCGCTGCTGTTCAACAACCTCGCCACGCGCCGCTGGTATCCGTTGTCCTTGCACCAGCTCTGGAGCCCGCCACCGACTGTGCCCGCGGTGCAGGACCTGGGCAAGCGCAGCCTTGACCACGACGACATCGCCGCCGCGCTCAAGGAAATGAATGCCGTTATCGACGTCACCGAGGAGGATCTTGAGAAGATCTATTCGTTGGCATCCGTGCATGCGCATATGCGCCGCGTGCAGGGCGTGGCGAGCCGTGATGTCATGAACCGCACACCCAGCAGCGTAGCGGCAGATGCCGATCTGCTCGACGTCTGGCATCTGATGCAGCAGGACAAGGCCAAAGGCGTGGTGGTGGTTGACGCCAATCGGCATGTGCTCGGCATCATCACCATCAACGATTTTCTCAAGCAGGCGGCCGAAGAGTGCAAGCGCGGCTTCCCGCAATGTCTGATCGATTATTTCCACAAGGTGCGCGTCGGTCATGTCAAACCACGTCTGGCCCGTGATCTGATGACGACCCATGTGATCAGCGTCGGCGAGGCGACCGACGTGATACACCTGTTGCCGCTGTTCGCGCGGCATCACTTCAGTCATCTTCCGGTGGTGAATGCCGACAAACAGCTGGTCGGCATGGTGACTTTGCCTTACCTGATGTCGGTGCTGCACGACGATGCCGCGGCGAAGCAAGGCTAGACGACGCGCGCCGCCGCTCCATCCTTGCGGCGATCATGCCGCACTCTGAACATCTATCCAGTCACGCCCTCTACCTCACCCTCGATCAGGGCGGTCATGCCAGCCGCGCTCTGGTGTTTGATGCCCGTGGCCACTGTCTCACGCAGGCAAGCGCCGCTTGTGAGGTGCGGCGCAGTGACGGCGAGCGCGTCGAGCAGGATCCGGATGCGATCGTCAGCGGCCTGCGTGACTGCATTGCGATTGTTGCGGCGCAGCTCGGTGCACGCTGCAATGATATTGTCGCCGCCGCGCTGGTGACACAACGCAGCAGCGTAGTGTGCTGGGATCGCGTCAGCGGTGCGGCCCTGACGCCGGTGCTGAGCTGGCAGGACCGGCGCGCTCAGGACTGGCTGCACGGCTTCGACAGCGCGGCCGGACGGATTCACAGTATCACCGGACTGATGCTGTCCGCGCACTACGGCGCCAGCAAGCTGCGCTGGTGTCTCGATCATGTGCCGGCCGTGCAGGCCGCGGCACAGGCCGGGCGACTTGCGTGCGGTCCGCTCGCCGGGTTTCTGTTATTTCAACTCCTCAACGAGCGGCCGCTGCGGGTCGACAGCGGCAATGCCGCGCGTACACTGCTGTGGAATCGGCGCACGCGCGACTGGGATCCTGAGTTGGCAACGCTGTTCGGTGTGCCAATCGATTATCTGCCACGCTGCGTGCCAAACCGTTATGCATTCGGCAGCTTGTCTGTTGGGCAACATAGCGTGCCATTGACGCTCTGTCACGGCGATCAACCCGCCGCATTGTTTGCCGCCGGCAGGCCGCGTGGCGACTGTGTGTATATCAATATGGGCACCGGCGCCTTCGTGCAGCGCGTCCTCGATCACGACCCGGGCGCTGTACCCGGCCTGCTCACTGTGCTGGTACTCGATGAGGACGCGCGTCCCTGCTACGCGCTGGAAGGTACAGTGAACGGCGCGGGTAGCGCGCTCGATGCGATCAGCAGCGCGCACGGTCTCGATGCCGCAGAGCTCGCGGCGCAACTGCCGCTGTGGCTGGAACAGTGTCATACGCCGCCCTTGTTCCTGAATGGCGTCTCCGGTCTGGGTGCGCCGTTTTGGGTGGCGGATTTCACCTCGCGATTTATCGGCGCGGGCGCCGTGCCCGAACGCCTGGTGGCGGTGGTCGAGAGCATCGTGTTTTTGTTACAGTCGAATATCGAAGCCATCGACGCGCATGTTGTCCCGGCGCTCGACATTGTTGTCAGCGGCGGACTGGCGAGGCTCGATGGTTTATGTCATCGTCTGGCAGCGCTCAGTGGTAGGCCGGTGTGGCGGGCGGCGCAGACCGAGGCCAGCGCGCGTGGTGCAGCTTGGTTGCTGACGGGGGCAACGAAGTCGTGGACGGATGCGGGAGCGGGACAGCGCTTCGCGCCGGATGATGATGCGGTTTTGCGCGAACGCTATCGGCGTTGGCGTGTCGCGATGGAGACGCAAATCAATGCTGGAGATAAACAATAGAATCGCTGATTATTGATCATCACCAGTTTGGATGACATCTATACCCAATGACACTTACTGAAACTCGACATAACGTAGGGGCGGGTCTCAGACCCGCCCGGGTTGGCGCTGACTCAAGCTCATGCAGGGCGGGTCTGAGACCCGCCCCTACGAGGTTTGCAGTCGTGAATGCGGAGTTTTTCGATCTCCCGAAGGGAGAGGGAGTTATTCAGAGGTTCTCTAATGTGGAGTTACCGTGAAGAGTCTCTGGGACGACGCTGAAGCCGCACAATTCACCGGGCCGCTGGGTCCGCGTGTCTACAGCTCGCGGCTGCTCGGACGCGACCCGACGCTGGTGTTGCACGGCGGCGGCAACACTTCGGTGAAACTGCGCGAACGCGACCGCCTCGGACATGAACTCGATATCCTCTACGTCAAGGGCAGTGGCTGGGATCTGGTGGACATCACTGCGGAGGGTTTTGCACCGGTGCGCATGGCGCGGCTGCTGGAGTTGGCGCAACTCGATGCCCTGTCGGATCCGGACATGGTCAATGAGCTGCGCACGCAACTGACCCGCGCCGACGCGCCCACACCGTCCGTTGAAGCGATCCTGCACGCGATCCTGCCCTATGCCTATGTCGACCACAGCCATGCCGACGCTGTGATCACCGTCACCAACAGCCGCGACGGTCTGGCACGCATCCGTGCAATCTACGGTGATGATGTGGTGATCGTGCCCTATGTCATGCCGGGCTTCGATCTGGCGAGGCGCTGCGCGCAACAGTTCGCCGCCGAGGCCGGTCCGCAGACGCAGGGCATGGTGCTGATGCATCACGGCATCTTTTCTTTTGGCGCCGATGCCCGCGAATCGTATGAACGGATGATCGCGCTGGTGAGCCGGGCCGAGGATTATCTGGACCGGCACAAGGCTTGGACATTACCGCAACCGGTCGCCACCGCATCCGCAACACCGCAGCGCGACAGTCTCGCGGCGCTGCGGCACGCCATCTCCGAATGCGCTGGATTTCCGGTGCTACTCGCCACGCATCAGGATGTGCGCAGTCTGGCCTTCGCACGTCGCGACGATCTCGCCGTGCTGAGCCAGCAGGGTCCGGCCACGCCCGATCACGTGATCCGCACCAAACGTGTGCCACTGCTCGGTCGCGATGTGCAGGCCTATGCCGCCGACTATGCCAACTACTTCGCCGCGCATGCGGCGCGCGCTCGCGAACCCAAGACCATGCTCGATCCCGCGCCGCGCGTGGTGCTCGATGCGGAGTTTGGCCTGTGCACCGTGGGACGCAGTGCCAGAGAGGCTGGTATCGTCGCCGACATCTATCAGCACACAATCGACATCATGCAACGCGCCGCGGCACTGGGCGGTTACCAGGCGCTGCCGCCCGGTGACATCTTCGCCGTGGAATATTGGGATCTGGAGCAGGCCAAGCTGCGCGCCGCCGGCAAACCGCCGCTGTTCGGCGGTGAGATCGCGCTGGTGACCGGCGCGGCTTCCGGCATAGGTCGGGCCTGTGTTGAGGCACTGCTGGCGCGCGGTGCGGCGGTGCTCGGCCTCGATATCAATGCGGCGGTAACAACAGTGACAAAAAATTCCGCCTATCTCGGACAGGCCTGCGACGTCACCGATGCGCGACAGCTTGAGGCCGCACTGGAGACCGGTGTGCGGCGCTTCGGCGGATTCGACATGCTGATACTCAATGCCGGTGTATTTCCCGCCGGCTGTCGCATCGAGTCACTTGAGGAGACCGAGTGGCGCCGGGTCATGGCGGTGAACCTCGATGCCAATCTGACGCTGCTGCGCTTGACGCATCCGTTGCTGGTGCAGTCGCCCAAGGGTGCGCGCGTGGTCGTGATCGGTTCCAAGAATGTTCCTGCGCCCGGCATTGGCGCGGCGGCGTACTCGGCGTCAAAGGCGGCGCTCACGCAGCTGGCGCGCATCGCCGCGCTGGAGTGGGGCGGTGATGGCATCCGCGTCAACACGCTGCATCCGGACGCGGTATTCGACACCGGTGTGTGGACCGAGGAGGTGCTGGCGGCGCGCGCCTGTCACTATGGCCTGACTATCGAGCAATACAAAACCCGCAATGTGCTTAAGACAGAGGTCACCAGCCGCGACGTCGCCGAACTGGCCGCTGAGCTCTGCGGTCCGCTGTTCGCCAAGGTCACCGGTGCGCAACTGCCGATCGACGGCGGCAATGAGCGGGTGATCTGATGGCCGCATTAACGCCATGATGGCCAACGTTCCTTTGCTGGTGGCGCACCGCGGTTATCCGGCGCGCTATCCGGAAAACAGTCTCGAAGGACTGGAGGCCGCGTTGCGCGCGGGCGCGTGCTGGGTGGAGTTCGATGTGCAATTGTGTGCCGACGGCGTACCGGTCGTGTTGCACGACGCCACGCTGGAGCGCACGGCGGCGCGGTCCGGGTGCATCATGGAACTGCCGTCCACACAGCTTGCCGGCATCAGCGTGCATGAACCGGCGCGTTTCGGCGCACGCTCGAACACTGTGATCCTGCCGACTCTGGCGCAGACGCTGGCACTGTTGGCGCGCTGGCCGCACGCCCAGGCCTTCGTCGAGATCAAAGAGGAAAGTCTGGCACGGTTCGGTGTTGACGCCACGCTGCGCGCGATCATCGAGGTGATACGAATGCAGTCTGTGCCGTGCACGCTGATTTCCTATGCCGCGGAAATCCTCGCACCGGCGCGCGCGGCGGGTCTGGCGACCGGTTGGGTGCTGCGCCGCTGGGATGCCTTGACGCAGCGCCTGGCCGAGATCGAAGCGCCGGACTATTTGATCTGCAATCACACACGCCTGCCGCTGTCCGCGCAGGACATCTGGCAAGGCCCGTGGCATTGGGTCAGCTACGAGGTCAGCGATCCGGAGCTGGCGCTGGCACTGGCCACCCGCGGCGTTGAGCTGATCGAGACCGATGCCATCGGCGCGATGCTCGAACATCCGCTGCTGCGCACCCGGAACTGCCTTGACGAGTGAAGACTGCGAAGTGTTGGTGATCGGCGCCGGGATTCACGGCACCGGTGTTGCGCAGGCCGCCGCTGCACTCGGCCACCGTGTCGTGGTGCTGGAACAGACGGCGCCGGCCAGTGGCACTTCCAGTCGTTCCAGCAAACTGATCCACGGGGGACTGCGCTATCTGGAAAGCGCGCAATTCGGCTTGGTGCGTGAATGCCTGCACGAGCGCCGAATACTGCTGCGCATCGCACCGGATCTGGTGAGGCTGCGGCCATTTCATATTCCCGTTTACCGCAACACACGCCGCCGGTCGTGGCAGATCGGTCTCGGTCTGTCGCTTTATACAGCGCTTGATGGGTTTGCGGCCGACAGCCGTTTTTCCCGGCTCGCACGTCACGACTGGGCGCAGCTCGATGGTCTCGATACCACCGGCTTGCAGGCCGTGTTCCGCTATTACGATGCGCAGACCGACGATGCGGCGCTGACCCGCGCGGTGCTGCACAGTGCGCAGGTGCTTGGCGCGCAACTGCGCATGCCGGCACGCGTCACGCGTGTTGAACGCCACGCGCAAGGTGCGCGGGTTTATTACCAGTGCGGTAATGAGGAACACGATTGCAATGCGCGTGTGCTGGTGAACGCCGCCGGGCCGTGGGTCAATGAGGTATTGCAGAAGATGGTCCCGACACCGGTCAGTATGCCGGTGGAGTTGGTGCAGGGCACACACATCGTACTGCCCGGATCGCTTACTCAAGGTATGTACTATCTCGAAGCGCCCACCGATGCGCGTGCCGTGTTCGCCATGCCTTGGCAGGACGCAGTGCTGGTGGGTACGACCGAGACGCCGTATCACGGCGCGCCGGAAGCGGTCGCGCCACTGCGGGCGGAACTCGATTACCTGCTCGGCACCTGTGCGCATTATTTCCCGCCCTATCGCGGCATGACGCGTGATGATATCCGCTCGGCCTACGCAGGTCTGCGCGTGTTGCCGATGCGGCTGGGCGCTGCCTTCGGGCGACCGCGTGAAACCCTGTTGCATACCGATAGTCCGCAGCGGCCGACACTGTTGACGATCTACGGCGGCAAGCTGACCGCCTACCGTGCCACCGCGCAGAAGGTCATGCAACGCCTGGCTGCCAGTCTGCCTGAGCCGCGCTTGCATGTGGATACCGCCACACTGCACCTTGATGTGTAGAGGGCGGGTCTGAGACCCACCCCTACGAAAGCACTGACGAAAAAAAACCCCGCCGCAGCGGGGTGAGGGAGAGCATAAAGCGAAAGCGGGCGGCGCAACGGCGCCGAATACAGATTCGGCGCCGGCGGCAAGGGCGTAGGGCGCGCGGATCAGGTATCGAATTGGTTGGCCACCCAGGGCATCAGAATCAGGGAAACCAGCAGCACCGTGGCGTACTCGCCCAGATGCGGGATCGCGTTCAGGTCGATCCAGGCGAAATGATTGGCGGCAATCAATGAACAACTCATCAGTACCAGTTTCATCATTTTCTGTCTCCTCACCTGTCGAATCAGGTTGGACACAGTGTGCTGAATAAGGGGTGGTGTATCTGTGTGCTGCGCACGGGCGGGAGGTGATGCGTGTCACAAAATCGGCAGGTAATGGCCCTGCGGCGGGACGATACGATTATACATTGAATTATGACTCCCTCTCCCCCATCGGGGGAGAGGGTTGGGGTGAGGGGACTGCATGCTACGCTTGCGATACACCCACCCTCACCCTGGCCCTCTCCCAAAGGGAGAGGGGATTCACTTATTGGGATTTGTTCAACGTCAGTCCTCGATCAGGACGCGCTGGCCCGCCGTGACATGCTCGAACAGTTCGGTGATGTCGGCATTGCGCATGCGGATGCAGCCGTGCGAGCCGGCCGTGCCCATGGTGTCGTCGTCGGGGCAGCCGTGAATATAGATGTAACGGCGCAAGGTGTCGACCGTGCCGCCGCGGTTGCGGCCCGGTTCGCTGCCGCTCAGCCAGAGGATGCGGGTCAGAATCCAATCGCGTTCGGGAAATTGCACGCGCAGTTCAGGCGTGTAGATTTCACCGGTGGGGCGGCGACCGACGAACACTGAATCAAGAGCGCAGCCCGCGCCGATCTTGATGCGGATCACATGCCAGCCACGCGGCGTGCAGCCGCTGCCATCGGCCTCGCCGGCGCCGTTGAGGGCTGTTGAGATTGAGTACTCGTGACGCACGCGATTGCCCGCGCGCAATTGCAGACGCTGCGCGGCGATGCTGATGTGGAGAATGGGTTCGGACATGGCGTGTGCGTAACGTAGCATAACGGATGATTGTCGGCAGCAGGCGATCAGGGTTTTACCTTAATGGCACTTACATAACCTCGAATAAACGTAGGGGCGGGTCTTAGACCCGCCCAGTCCTGGCACTATCTCAAGCTCACGCAGGGCGGGTCTGAGACCCGCCCCTACGTTGGTTATGAAACTGCTTAAGGGCCATTAGGATTTACCCTATTCACAAGCACGCGCCGTGTCTTCAGCAGTCCATCGTAATCGCCGTTGGCACTGAGCGTATAGCCGGCGATGTCCGCGCGCGCCGCGAACACCTGATCTTCATACCAGAGCGGCACCGCAGGCAATGTGGCCAGCAGGCGCGCTTGCAGTGCCCGGTAGAGTCTGGCCTGTTCGGCTGGGTCAGCGGCGGCTTCGGCCTGTTCGATGAGATGATCGGCCAGGGCATCGCTGTAGTGGCCGCGGTTGGCGCCTTCGGGCGGGACGGATTGACTGTGGTAGGCGTAGCGGAAGATGTCCGGTGTCTGGATGCCGACCCAGGACAGACTGTAGAGCTGAAAGCGGCCGGCTTTGATGTCGCCGTAGAACGTGCCCCAGTCGTAACTTTGCAGGCGTACCTCGATGCCGACCGCGGCCAACTGACTTTGCAGCACGGTGGCCAGACGCAGCCGGAAGGGATCGTTGGAGATCGTGTAGGTGAGGCGCAGCGGATGTTGCCTGGAATAACCGGCCGCGGCGAGCAGGGCGCGGGCGCGCGGCGGATCGTAATGGTACGCGGCGAGTTGCGCGTTGCCGGCCCAGTGTTCCGGTGGCAGCAGCGTATCGGCCGGGCGAGCGGCGTTGCTGAGCAGGGTATTGATGATGGTGGTGCGATCGATGGCTTGCGCGATGGCCTGGCGCACGCCGGATTGCGCCAGCACCGGGTCGCGTAGGTTGAAGCCGAGGTAGGCGAAATTACTGCCGCGCCGCTGTTGGAGCGCAATGCCGTGGCGCTTCCCCAGATATCGTACCAGCTCCGGCGGCAGGTCGTTCTGCAGCATGTCAATCTCGCCGCGCAGCAGTTTCAGCACGCGCACCGTTGGATCGGCGACACGCAGAAACTCGATAATCGCGCCGTCGCTCAGGCGGCGCAGTCGCAACCGGCCTTCCTCGGGCCAGTCGAGCAAGGCGCAGGGACCGCTACCCAATGGTTCATGTTCGAAACCATAGCCTGTGGCGATCAATCGCGCCGGCACGATGCCGATCACCAGATAGCCCGGAAACAGCGCGTCGGGACGGTTCAGAAAAAAATCCACCGTGTCCGGGTCGAGCGCTGTGATACGCGCGATCACAGTCAGCGCGCTGCGGTGCGGGGACGCATTGGCCGGATCGAGGATGAAATCGTAGCTGGCCTTGACGTCGGTGGCTGTGAGCCGTGTGCCGTCGTGGAAGCGGCGGCCCTCAGTGCCCAGTGTGAAGCGGTAATGCGTGGGGCTGAGTTCAGACCAGCGGGCGATGCCGGGGATGGGTCTGGCCTGGTCATCGAATTCGACCAGGCGGCGGTACAGCAGACGGTTGATGTGCGCGGATGCCGCATCGCTGGCGTAACGCGGGTCGAGCGTCAGGGGTGCGCTCTGCAAACCGAAGCGCAGTGCGCCGGGTGGTCTGTCATGGCAGGCGCCGAGTAGGCCGGT
>JBGPWJ010000211.1:0-4723 GCA_041492115.1 Gammaproteobacteria bacterium | reverse complement strand
TGATTGATGAGCAGAAACTCCATCACACCGCGCTGTGCGGCCAAGGCCTTGGGCGAGCGCGTGAACACCTTCATGCCTTCCATCACCGGTGTGGCGCAGGCCGGCATCGGTTTGGGTGCGCGCTCGATTTCGATCAGGCACATGCGGCAATTGGCCGCGATCGGCAGCTTCTTGTGATAACAGAACCGCGGAATGGTGATGCCGGCCTCATCCGTGACCTGGATGATCATCTGGCCTTTCTTCGCCTTCAGCGGTCGACCATCGACTTCAATGTTGACACTGTCGTCGGCCGGGGCTTGCGGTTGCGCGCTCATGCCGCGGCATCCTTCGGTTTAGCGCCTGCGCCTACCAAGCAGCGACGATTGCTGATGTGATATTCGAATTCAGCGCGGAAGTGTTTCAGGAAACTCTGCACCGGCCAAGCCGCCGCTTCACCGAAGGCGCAGATGGTGTGGCCTTCGATCTGTCCCGCGGCGTTGCTCAGCATTTCCAGATCTTCCGGCCGGCCCTGGCCGTTTTCGATACGCGTCAGCATGCGGTACATCCAGCCGGTGCCTTCGCGGCAGGGGGTGCACTGGCCGCAGGATTCCGCGTAATAAAAGCGCGACAGGCGTTGCAGTGCTTTCACCATGCAGGTCGAGTCGTCCATCACAATGACCGCGCCCGAGCCCAGCGCGGAGCCGGCCTTGGTCAGCGAATCGTAATCCATGTCGCAGTCCATGATGAGCTCAGCCGGCAGCACCGGCATGGACGAACCGCCGGGTATCACTGCTTTGAGCTTGTGGCCGTGGCGCACGCCGCCGGCCATCACCAGCAAGTCGCGGAACGGCGTGCCGAGCGGGATTTCGAAATTACCCGGTTTGTTGACGTGACCCGACACCGAGAACAGCTTCACGCCGCCATTGTTGGGCTTGCCAAGATTCAGGAACCACTCCCAACCGTTGCGCAGAATCGCTGGCACCGAAGCCAAGGTTTCGGTGTTGTTGATGGTGGTGGGCTTGCCGTACAGACCGAAGCTGGCCGGGAATGGCGGCTTGAAACGCGGCAGACCCTTCTTGCCTTCCAGCGATTCGAGCAGCGCGGTCTCTTCGCCGCAGATGTAAGCGCCGGCGCCGAGGTGTGTGTAGCAATCGAAATCGACACCCGAGCCGAGCACGTTCCTGCCCAGCAGTCCGGCGTCATAGGCCTCACGCAGGGCGCGCTCGAAATGCTCGAAGGGTTCGTGATGGAATTCGCCGCGCAGATAGTTGTAGCCGACCGTCGCGCCGATGGTGTAACCGGCGATGGCCATGCCTTCAATCACCGCGTGTGGATTGTAACGCAGGATGTCGCGGTCCTTGCAGGTACCCGGCTCGCTCTCGTCGGAGTTGCAGACGATGTATTTCTGCATGGCCGCGTTGCGCGGCATGAAGCTCCATTTCAGCCCAGCACTGAAGCCGGCGCCGCCACGCCCGCGCAGACAGGACTTCTTGAGTTCATCAATGATCTGCTCCTGCGGGGTCTTTTCCGCCAGGGTTTTTTTCCACGCCTGATAGCCGCCCACCTTGAGATAGTTCTCAAGGGTCCAGGGCTGATCAAATTGCAGCGTTTGGAAACAGATTTCGTTGGCCATAATTTTCAGATAAAAGTGTAAAGATAAAAGATGAAAGTAGGCGACACCCCCTTGCCCATACTTTTATCTTTTATCTTTTAACTTTGCTCTCTTACTCCAATGAACCGAGTATCTCATCGACCTTCTCGACGGTCAGATTCTCATGATAATGCCCGTCCACCGCCATCATCGGCGCGCCGCAGCAAGCCGCCAAACATTCTTCTTCCTTTTTGAGTGTGAAGCGTCCGTCCTTGGTGGTCTCGCCCGGCTGCACACCAAACTTCATTTCAATGTGCGCGAGTATATCCTCGGCGCCGTTCAGCAGGCAGGAGATGTTGTTGCACACCGACACCTTGTGCCGACCGACCGGACTCAAGTCGAACATCGAATAAAAGCTGCCGACCTCGTAAACCGAAACGCGCGGCATGCCCAGATACTCCGCCACCGCATCCATCAACTCCGGACTCAACCAGCCGCCATTCTGCTCCTGCACGATGGTCAACGCGGACAGCACGGCTGATTGTTTCCGGTCAGGCGGATACTTGGCGATCCACGCGTCGATCTTTGCGCGTGATTCAGTACCTATCAGGTTTGTAGAGTTGTTAGCCATTCAAAATCTCAGCTCGAATCATCACCGGTCGATCTCGCCGAACACGATGTCCTGCGTGCCGATCATCGCCACCACGTCGGCGAGCATATGGCCCTGCACCATTTCGTTGAGAGCGGACAGATGCGCGAAGCCCGGTGCGCGCACTTTCAGACGATAGGGCTTGTTGGCGCCGTCAGAAATCAGGTAGACGCCGAACTCGCCCTTGGGATGTTCGATCGCGGCATAGGCTTCACCGGCGGGAATGCAGAAGCCTTCGGTGAACAGTTTGAAATGGTGGATCAACGCCTCCATGTCGGCCTTCATCTCGGCGCGCGGCGGTGGCGCGATCTTGTAATCGCCGATCATCACCGGGCCGGGGTTGGCGCGCAGCCAGTCCACGCATTGCTGGATGATGCGGTTCGACTGACGCATCTCTTCCATGCGCACCAGATAACGGTCGTAGCAATCGCCGTGCGTACCGACCGGAATATCGAAGTCCATACGGTCGTAGACTTCATACGGCTGTTTCTTGCGCAGGTCCCAGGCGAAGCCCGAGCCGCGCAGCATCGGGCCGGAGAAGCCGAGCTGCAAGGCGCGCTCCGGGCTGACCACACCGATGCCGACGGTGCGTTGTTTCCAGATGCGGTTGTCGGTCAGCAGGGTCTCGTATTCGTCGACATAGGTCGGGAAGCGCCGCGCGAAATCCTCGATGAAGTCGAGCAGCGAGCCTTGGCGGTTGTCGTTGAGCCGATCGATTTCCTTGGCGCTGCGCACGTTGGTCTGCAGATGTTGCGGCATGCGCTCGGGCAGATCGCGGTACACGCCGCCGGGGCGGTAATAGGTCGCGTGCATGCGCGTGCCGGACACGGCTTCGTAGCAGTCCATCAGGTCTTCGCGCTCACGGAACGCGTACAGGAACACCGTCATGGCGCCGACGTCGAGGGCGTGCGCGCCGATCCAGAGCAGGTGATTGAGGATGCGCGTGATCTCGTCGAACAGCACGCGGATGTACTGGGCGCGCAACGGCGGTGTCACGCCGAGCAGTTTTTCCATGGCCAGCACGTAGCCGTGTTCATTGCACATCATCGACACGTAATCGAGCCGGTCCATGTAGCCGATCGACTGATTGTAGGGCTTGCTCTCGGCGAGCTTCTCGGTGGCGCGGTGCAGCAGGCCGATGTGCGGATCGGCGCGCTGGATCACCTCACCGTCCATCTCCAGCACCAGACGCAGCACGCCGTGCGCCGCCGGATGCTGCGGGCCGAAGTTCATGGTGAAGTTGCGGATCTCAGGCATTGCGGTCCGCCTTGCCGGAATAGCGGTTGTCGTGACGGATCACGCGCGGCACCAGCACGCGCGGCTCGATGCTGACCGGCTGATAAATCACGCGGCCCTGCTCCGGGTCGTAGCGCATCTCGACATTGCCGGTGAGCGGGAAGTCCTTGCGGAACGGATGGCCGATGAAACCGTAATCGGTGAGCAGACGGCGCAGGTCGGGATGGCCTGCGAAGATGATGCCGTACAAATCGAAGGCCTCGCGCTCGTACCAGTTGGCGCTGTTCCAGATATCAATCACCGAGGGCAATACCGGGAAGGCATCGTCCGGCGCGTAACAACGCACGCGCAAGCGCCGGTTGTGCGTGATAGAAAGCAGGTGATAGACCGCGGCGAAGCGCCGATTAGTGAGGTTGGCAGCGGGCGTTTCGTCCGCAGTGACACCCAGTCGCCCCGCCTCGTGCTCAGCGACACCGCGGCTGAAACCCATGCCGCTGGCCTCTTCGGTCTCCCACTCGGCCTGACCATAAGCGGAATAATCGACACCGGCGATGTCCATGAGCTGCTCGAAGGCGAGTTCGCGCGCATCGCGCAAGCCCTTGCAGACTTCGAGCAGGCGGTCATGCGGCACTTCGATGGTGACTTCGCGGACCCCCACGCTGCACGTTGCCAAGGCGTCGCCGAAGCGTTCGTTGAGGCTGTCAACGAGCGCATCGAGCTTGGGCGTGGAAGCGGATTGGGCGGTCATGGCGGGTTATCTTATTCTTTGGCAGGGGCAATGAAATTGATTATTAGCATTCGTCAGTGAACACGCGCCATCAGCGCGCGATGGTGTTGGTGCGCCGGATTTTGTTTTGCAGTTGCAGAATGCCGTAAATCAATGCCTCCGCCGTCGGCGGGCAGCCGGGCACGTAGATGTCCACCGGCACGATGCGGTCGCAGCCGCGCACCACTGAATAAGAGTAATGGTAGTAACCGCCGCCGTTGGCGCAGGAACCCATGGAGATCACCCAGCGCGGTTCGGTCATCTGGTCATAGACCTTGCGCAGCGCTGGCGCCATCTTGTTGCAGAGCGTGCCGGCGACGATCATCACATCGGATTGCCGCGGGCTGGGCCGGAACACGATGCCGAAACGGTCCAGATCGTAGCGCGAGGCGCCGGCCTGCATCATCTCCACGGCACAGCAGGCCAGACCAAAGGTCATCGGCCACAACGAACCGGTGCGCGCCCAATTGATGAGCTTGTCAGCCGAAGTCGTAACCCAACC
>JBGPWJ010000281.1:0-3059 GCA_041492115.1 Gammaproteobacteria bacterium | reverse complement strand
GTCGTGCACGAGGCCATGGAAAAGGTCAGACTCAAAAAAGAAAACCGGCGCCTGCGTGCGCAACTGGATAAACACCGCCCCAAGGTCAGCCTGATCACACAGGACCCGCACATGCAGCAACTCCTGGAGACAGCACGACAGGTCGCGCAGGCCGACTGCAATGTGCTGGTGAGCGGCGCCAGCGGCACCGGCAAGGAACTGGTGGCGCGCTTCATCCACGCCCACAGTGCCCGCGCCCAGGGTCCGTTCCTGGCCATCAATTGCGGCGCCTTCAACGTCGAACTGCTTGCCAATGAATTATTTGGTCACGAGAAGGGCGCCTTCACCGGCGCCGGCAGCCAGAAAAAAGGTCTGATCGAAATGGCCAATGGCGGCACCTTGCTGCTGGATGAGATCACCGAGATGGCGCCAGCTATGCAGGTCAAGCTGCTGCGCGTGATTCAGGAGCGCGAGGTCTTGCGCCTCGGCGCCACCCAGACCCATGCCATCGACGTCCGCTTCATCGCCGCAACCAACCGCGACATGCAAGAGGCCATCGAAACCGGCGATCTGCGCCGCGACCTGTACTTCCGCCTCAACGTCGCCGCCTTCCATCTGCCGCCGTTGCTGCAACGCATCGACGACGTGCCATTACTCAGCCACTACTTCCTGGAAAAATACGCCCTGCTGATGGGCAGGGAACTGGGCGGCATCGCCCCGGACGCGCTGGATCTGTTGATGCAGCACGACTATCCGGGCAATGTGCGGGAACTGGAGAACATCATCGAGCGCAGCGTGGTACTGGCACGCGGCAAGCGCATTGAGCTTAGCGATCTGCCTGACGAACTGCGTCAGATGCTGGTACGCGCCGCGCGCCGCACCGACGGCAGCATCCCGTCACTGGACCAGCAGGAACGGACCTATATTGAATGGGTGCTGCGTGAGGTTGCCGGCAACAAGACCCAGGCCGCGCAACTGCTTGGCATCGACCGGGTCTCGCTGTGGCGCAAACTGAATAAGTACCGTCTCGAACCGCAGTGAGCCGGCACACCGCGGCGATCAATGCTCGTGGTCGTGGCTACCGTCGTGCACATGGCCGTGGGAGATTTCCTCGTCGGTGGCGGCACGCACTTCCACGATTTCGACATCGAAATGCAGATTCATACCCGCCAGCGGATGATTGGCGTCGAGCTTCACGTTGCTTTCGGTCACTTCCATGATGGTGAACGGGATCGGGCCGTTCGGCCCATCGGCGAACACGCGCGTCCCGGGAGTCACGTCCATATCATCCGGAAACTGCTCGCGCGGTGCTTCGATCACGGCATTGGCATCACGCTCGCCGTAGCCTTCACTGGCAGCCACATCGATGCGCGATTTGAAACCGGCTGCGCTGCCTTCGAGCGCCGTTTCCAGACCGGGGATGATATTGCCGTAACCGTGCAGATAGGTGAGTGGCTCACGCCCTGCGCTGCTGTCGATGGTGGTGCCGCTGTCGTCGGTAAGTGTGTAGTGCATGGTCACGACCATGCCATTGGCTGTCTTCATGGGGAGATCCTATAACGGGTGGACACAAGGCCGCAGGGCCTGCCGCCACTATACTCCAGGGCCGTGCAAATCTCGCCAAATAATTGCACAAAACCCTGTAGAAGCATGACACTGCATGGAGCGCGCCCGGGAATTATCCAGACCAGACAGCTTGTCGGGCCCCGCTGAATGATGCTTCAATACGCGCCCGGCCGGGGCTTTCAGCGCCCTGATCGGTTACACTAGGGGGCGGTTCTGTGACAACGGTTCTGCGCCGCACCTCCCGGTCATTCTGCACAATCACGAAAAGACCCTCCGGGGCCTTTTCGTGATTTGGCATAAATTTATGTAATTTTCAGTTTTGAGGAGCCTTCAATGTCCAAGAAGCACCCCGTTATCGCGGTCACCGGCTCGTCCGGCGCCGGCACCACCACCGTCAAAGTGGCCTTCGAACACATCTTCCGCCGCGAAGGTGTCAATCCACTGGTCATCGAAGGCGACAGCTACCACGGCTACAACCGCAAGGAAATGAAGGCCGCCATCGACAAGGCCGCCAAGCAGGGCAAGACTCTGAGTCACTTCGGTCCCGATGCCAATCTGTTCGACACGATCGAAGAGACCTTCAAGGAATACGGCAAGACCGGCGCCTGCAAGCGCCGCTATTACCTGCACAGCGACGAAGAGGCCGCGCCTTATGGCCAGAACCCGGGCGAGTTCACACCTTGGGAAAAGATTCCGAAGGGCACCGATCTGCTGTTCTATGAAGGCCTGCACGGCGGCGTGGTCACCGACAAGGTGAATGTCGCGCAGCACGTCGACATGCTGATCGGCGTGGTGCCGATCGTGAATCTGGAGTGGATTCAGAAGATCCATCGCGATTGCGCGCAGCGCGGCTATTCCGCCGAGGCCGTCACCGACACCATCCTGCGACGCATGTACGACTACGTGCATTACATCACACCGCAGTTCTCGCGCACCGACATCAACTTCCAGCGCGTGCCGACGGTGGACACCTCCAACCCGTTCATCGCCCGCGACATCCCGACCCCGGACGAGAGTTTCGTGGTGATCCGCTTCCGCGAACCGTCCGAGCAGCGCGTTGATTTCCCGTATCTGCTCAACATGCTGGACGGTTCGTTTATGTCGCGGCGCAACACCATGGTAGTGCCGGGCGGCAAGATGGGTTTCGCCATCGAAATCATCCTGGCACCGATCATCGAGCACATGATGAGCGAGTCGCGCGCCGGTCTGCGCAAGAAATAGCACCTTAGTTAAATCCCCTCACCCCGACCCTCTCCCTGTGGGAGAGGGAGTTTTTGGGGCAGCAGTGACGCACCAGGATGTAGCCTGGGTTGAGCAATCGCGAAACCCGGGTTTCACTCCGTTCAACCCAGGCTACATCAGGTACACAGGGCACGCGCATGGATCGATTCCTACTCGCATACGCCGCCGACACAAACGCCAGCGCTGAGCAGATCGGCGCGCAGTTGTTGGCACAGCTTGGCAGCGTACCGGCAACAGCCAATCTCGGCTTCCTCTACCTCACCGACGCGCTC
>JBGPWJ010000017.1:0-18015 GCA_041492115.1 Gammaproteobacteria bacterium | reverse complement strand
GCGGGCGGAGACATGGCTTTGCCGTTGCGGATACAGAAATGCGCACCGTGGCGGGGACAGACGATCTCGTCGCCTTCCAACTCGGCGCCGTCCAAGTCGGCACCGTCGTGCGAACACATGTCCTCAATGGCGTAATAACGGCCCTCGTAATTCAGCACCAGGATATTGCCGGCATCGCTCTCGACCAGGATCCGTTCGCCGGGAGGCAGGGTGCCTTCGGGGGCTACTTCAAGCCAGGTAGTCATGATTACTCCGCAATAAACCAATCTCCGCAATGACACTCAGAGGCTGTCTGATCACTGCATACTCAAAATGAGAGTCCCCTCTCCCCTTGGGAGAGGGGACTCTCATTTTGGATGGCAACTAAATCAGAAAAAACTTTTTGGTTTTGCGCGATCTCTCACAATCATCAAACCGCCACCACTTCCAACTCCGGCTCGACGGTGCGCAGCAGGTTCTGAATCGCATTCAGCGTGCCTGCCACCGAAGTCGGGCAGGTGCCGCAGGCGCCCTGGTAGTGCACCAACAGACGCTCGCCGTGCAGGCCGACCACGTCGAGACCACCGCCGTCGTCAACCAGATAGGGCCGGATGCGTTCGTCGAGCAGGGCATTGATGTGCTGCAGACGGGCTTCGTCCGCCTCGTTCAGGGGCGGCAGTGTGCGCGCCTGTGCGGTAACGCCGGCACGCGCCACTTCCTGCGCCGACGCGGCGCGGATCGGCACGGCCAGTTCTTTCAGCAACCCGCTCCAGTCAGCGCCACCGTCCTGAGTGACCGTGAGCCAACGGTCCTGATAATAGACATTGCTGACATGCGCGATGGCAAACAGCGCCGCCGCCAGCGGATCGTCCTTCGCCTGATCGATATTTTCATAGGACCGCGGCACACCGGCGGTGAGCGGTTCCTTGAGAACGAACTTGCGGGCGTTCGGGTTCGGGGTGGGTTCGATTTCGGCGATCTTGGGCATGGTTAGGCGTTGCTGTCCTTTACCGGGTCCGCGTCCCCTTCTGTGGAGACGGTGCCGCTGGCCGCGAAGGCACTGTGCAGGGTGTGCCAAGGTAGGATCGCGCATTTGACGCGTGACGGCAGGTCGCTGATGCCGGAAAACACAGTGAGCTTGCCGAGGTGGTGTTCGGCATGCTCGGTGTCGAGCTTGCCGGTAGTCATGTCGCGGAATTCCTGGATCAACATCTCGGCTTCTTCGATGGTTTTGCCTTTGACGCTGGCGGTCATCATCGACGATGAGGCCTTGCAGATGGCGCAGCTTTCGCCCTGAAAGGCAATGCCGTCAATGCGATCGCCGTCCAGATGCAGACTCAGATGGATGCGGTCGCCGCACAACGGATTGAAGCCGTCGGCTTGGCGATTGGCATCACTGAGATCGCCGTAATTGCGCGGCTTCTTGTTGTGATCGAGGATCACTTGCTGGTACAGCTCTTTGTAAGCGGACATGGGAGTAGTAGAACCTTCGACGCTAAGACGTTAACGACGCATAGCATCGTTAAGAAGCTAAGAGAACATCTCCTGGACCTTGCGGATACCATCGACCAGCACATCAACCTCATCCAGGGTGTTGTAGAACGCGAATGAGGCGCGCGCTGTCGCTGCCACACAGAAACGCTGCATGACCGGCTGGGCGCAGTGGTGGCCGGCTCGGATCGCGATGCCTTCCTGGTCGAGCACGGTGCCGATGTCGTGCGGGTGCACGCCGTCGATGGTAAAGGACACGACAGCCGCCTTATGTTTGGCCGTGCCGATGATGCGCACGCCGGGCATGGCGCTGATGCGATCGGCGGCATAGGCCAGGAGACGCTGCTCATAGGCGGCGATGCGGCTCATGCCAATGCCGTTCAAGTAATCGACCGCCGCGCCCAGGCCGATGGCGGATGCGATGGCCGGTGTGCCGGCCTCGAACTTGTACGGGATCTCGTTGTAGATCGTTTCCTCGAACGTGACATGCAGAATCATGTCGCCACCGCCCTGGAAGGGCTGCATCTTGTTCAACAGGTCGGCCTTGCCGTAGAGCACGCCGGCACCGGTCGGGCCGCACATCTTGTGGCCGGACAGGGCGTAGAAATCGCAATCCAGGTCCTGCACGTCGACCACCGCATGCGGCGCGGCCTGCGCGCCATCGACCAGTACCGGCACGCCGCGCTCATGCGCGTAGGCGATCATTTCCTTGACTGGATTGATGGTGCCCAACGCATTGGACACCTGCGTAATGGCGACGAATCGGGTATGTTCGTTGAACAGTGCATGATACTCATCCTGCAGCAGCTCGCCGGCATCGCTCATGGGAATGATGCGCAGTTTGGCGCCCTTCTCCTTGCACAGCATCTGCCAGGGCACGATGTTGGCGTGGTGTTCCATGACCGAGAGGATGATCTCATCGCCGGCGCCGATGAAGGCGCGGCCGTAGCCGTGCATGACCAGATTGATGGCCTCGGTGGCGCCACGCACGAAGATGATCTCGCGCGATTCGCGGGCATTGAGAAAACCGCGGATAGTTTCACGCGCGTTCTCAAAAGCGTCAGTAGCGAGCTGACTCAGCGTATGCACACCGCGGTGCACATTGGAGTGAATCGTTGTGTAGTACTGTTCCCAGGTCTCAATGACCGGGCGTGGCATATGACTACTGGCGGCGTTGTCGAGATACACCAGCGGCTTGCCGTTGACCTCACGGCTCAAAATCGGAAAATCAGCGCGCAGACGCATAACGTCCAATTCCATACCGTCGGCGGCAGCCACGCACAGCGCTTGTGTGGTACTCATGGCAGGATCTCAACGTGCATGCGCTCGATCACCCACTGACGCAGGCTGTCGTGCAGGCTGGCGACCGGGAGCTGGTCGATAATCTCGGCGGCGAAGGCGAAAGTCAGCAGGCTGCGCGCGGCGCTCTGGCTGAGACCGCGGCTTTGCAGGTAGAACACTTCATCCATATCAAGTTGGCCGACGGTGGCGCCGTGGGCGCATTTCACATCATCGGCGTCGATCTGTAGTTCCGGTTTGGTGTCGACGCGCGCCTTCTCGGACAAGAGCAGATTGCGCGAGGACTGCCGGGAATCGGTTTTCTGCGCGTCGTGACGCACCCGTACCTTGCCGTTGAAAACAGCGTGGGCGTTGTCGTCGACGATGCACTTGTGCAACTGCTCGCTGGTGCAATGCGGCATGACGTGATCGATCAGGCTGTGAGTGTCGCCAAGCTGACGGCCGGACAGCAGATTGAGTCCACTGACGGAGCAGTGTGCGCCTTCACCGACGAGGTGCACGCGCACATCGTGGCGTGACAAGCGCGCGCCGAAGGTTAGTGAGGCGGACAGGTAATGCGCATCGCGCGCGAGTGTCGCGTCGGTGCTGGCGATGTGAAATGCACCGGCCGCTTCGCGCTGCAGTTTGGCGTGTGTGATTTGCGCGCCCTCGCCGAGCACGAATTCGCTGACAGCGCTGTTGAGATAACTGCCATCGCCTAAACTGACGTAATCCTCAATGACGGTGGCTTGACTGCTGCGCTCGGCGATCAGCAGGCAGCGCGATGCAGCAACGTGAGTGGCGGCCTGCGGGGTATTGATGAACAGCAGGTGCATTGGTGCTTCGACAATCTGGTTGCGTTCGATAAGCAGCAGCGCGCCGTCAGTGCACAGGGCAGCGTTCAACGCGGAGAATACATTTTGATCGTTAGCGCTTTGAACGCCCAGTTCCTTGGCGACACGATCAGCCAACACAGGATCAGCCAGCGCCTCGTTTAAGGTGCATAGCTTTACACCCGTCGGCAAGGAACGCGCCGACAGTTCCGCCGCGAATGCGCCGTTGACGAATACCAGACGGCTGGCCGCGGCTTCCGGCAGCAGCCACGCCTGAATATCACGCAAGCCGAGTTTCGGTGCTGCTGTGGCCGCAGAAAAGGTCTGACGCAGCAGTGGCGCCAGATCGGTAAAGCGCCACTCTTCGTCGCGACTGGTCGGCAGCGGCAGGCTGCGCACCTGCTCCGCGCCCTTGGCACGCAAGGCAGTCAGCGCCGCCGGCACTACCGGCATCGACTGCGTCGCGAGTAAAGTTTCGAGATACCCGTTACCGGGTTGCGCGACTGCCGCGAGACTCATGCCGTGGCCCTCGCCGCCGTGTTTTCCTCACGCACCCAGTCATAACCGCGCTCTTCCAATTCCAGGGCCAGTTCCTTGCCACCGGTCTTGAGGATGCGGCCATCGGACATGACGTGCACGTAATGGGGGGTGATGTAGTTCAGCAGGCGCTGGTAATGCGTGACCATGATCACGGCATTGTCGGGCTTAAGCAATTTGTTGACGCCGTTGGCGACAATCTTCAGCGCATCGATGTCAAGGCCGGAATCGGTTTCGTCGAGCACGGCGAGCGTCGGTTCCAGGAAGGCCATCTGCAGAATCTCGTTGCGCTTCTTCTCGCCACCCGAGAATCCTTCGTTGAGATTGCGACTCAGAAAACCCGGATCCATCTCGACCATTTTGATTTTCTCGCGTGCCAGATCGTCGAACTCCAGCGGATCGAGTTCCTCTTTGCCGAGCTTGGCCTGGCGCAGGTTGTACGCTGTGCGCAGGAAGGCACTGTTGCTGACACCGGGAATTTCGATGGGGTACTGGAAGGCCAGAAACACGCCGTCTATGGCGCGCTCTTCGGGCGCCATATCCAAAAGATTCTTGCCCATGTACAACACCTCGCCACCGGTGACGGTGTACGATGGATGACCGGCCAGGACCTTGGAGAAGGTGCTCTTGCCGGAGCCGTTCGGGCCCATGATGGCGTGCACCTCGCCCGCTTTCACGGTGAGATTCAGGCCTTTGAGGATTTGCACTCCCGCGACGCTCGCGGTGAGGTTGCGCACTTCGAGTATGGTTTGTGTGTTGCTGGACATCAGCCTACGCTCCCTTCCAATTTCAGACTCAGGAGCTTGGTGGCTTCCACCGCGAACTCCATCGGTAATTGTGTAAAGACATCTTTGCAGAAGCCGTTGATGATCATCGACATCGCCTCTTCGGCGTCGATGCCGCGCTGCGCCAGGAAGAACAACTGGTCCTCGCCTATTTTGGAGGTCGAGGCCTCGTGTTCCACCGTGCCATTATTGTTTAATACTTCTATATAAGGAAATGTATTTGCTGAACAATTAGAGCCTATCAACATCGAGTCGCACTGCGAGTAATTGCGCGCGCCAGCAGCCTTCGGGCCGATCTTCACCAATCCGCGATAGCTGTTCACGGAACGCCCGGCGGAGATGCCCTTGCTGACGATGCGGCTGCGGGTATTCTTGCCGATGTGAATCATCTTGCTGCCGGTGTCAGCCTGTTGCATGTTATTGGTCAGCGCCACCGAGTAGAACTCGCCGATGGAGTTGTCGCCGAGCAGCACGCAGCCGGGGTACTTCCAGGTGATGGCCGAACCGGTCTCGACCTGGGTCCAGGAGATCTTGGAATTGACGCCCTTGCAGAGGCCGCGCTTGGTGACGAAGTTGTAGATGCCACCAATGCCGTTCTCATCGCCGGCGTACCAGTTCTGCACGGTCGAGTACTTGATGTCGGCGTTATCCATCGCGATCAGCTCCACCACCGCCGCGTGCAGCTGGTTGGTGTCGAACTGCGGCGCTGTGCAGCCTTCCAGGTAACTCACCGACGCGCCCTCCTCCGCCACGATCAGCGTGCGCTCGAACTGACCGGACTCGCCGTTGTTGATGCGGAAATAGGTCGACAAGTCCATCGGGCATTTCACACCCTTGGGGATGTAGCAGAATGACCCGTCAGAGAACACTGCGGAGTTCAGAGAGGCGTAGAAATTATCCGTGTATGGAACTACCGAGCCGACATATTGTTTAATCAGCTCAGGGTGCGTTTGCAGCGCTTCGGAGAAGGAACAGAACACGATGCCGTATTCGGCGAGCTTCGCTTTGTACGTGGTGGTGACCGAAACGCTGTCGAAGATCACGTCCACGGCAACGCCGGTCATGGCCTTCTGTTCATTGATCGGCACGCCGAGCTTTTCAAAGGTGCGTAGCAGTTCCGGATCGACTTCATCCAGACTGTTGAGCTTCTTCTTCGGCTTGGGCGCCGAGTAATAGACGATATTCTGAAAATCGATTTTGGGGTAATGGACATGCGCCCAAGTCGGCTCGACCATGGTCAGCCAATGACGGAATGCCTTGAGACGGAAATCGAGCATCCACTCGGGCTCATTCTTGCGGGCCGAGATAGCGCGGACGATCTCTTCACTCAGCCCCTTGGGCAGAGCATCGGATTCGATGTCGGTGACGAAACCGTGCTTGTACGGCTGGTTGACGACACTTAATACACTAGTCATCACATGCTCCTAATACTATGAACATATTGATATTCTCTAATACCATAGCGTTCTCATCAGGTATGACAGTTTAAGATTACCAAGTAATTTAGTCAACTATTACCTATGGGGTAGTGCTGCGCTCGGCCGGGGTGGAGAAGCTGACGCTTTCACCGCATCCACAGGCCGCCTTCTCGTTCGGGTTCTGGAATTTAAAGCTTTCCTTCAAGCCCTCACGCACATAGTCCAGCTGCGAGCCGATGAGATAGACAAAGGTTGCAGGATCGACCACCAGCTTGGCTCCGTCACGCTCGAAGATCTGATCGCCCGCATTGATCTCGTGGACGATGTCGTAGGTGTAGGCCATGCCTGAGCAACCCACCTTCTTGAGACCCACGCGCAGTGCCACACCGCCGTTGGCATCGCTCGCCAGGACCTTCTTAATGCGTGCTGCCGCTTTATCGGTCATCGTGATAGCCATAACTCACCTCGTGTACATTTACCTGAAACTCTAGAGACAAAACCGTCCAACCTAACGCGCTACATGGATATCTATAGCCCCGCCGCAGCGCGCACCGTACCGGAGCGCAATTGGACAATGGCAGTACGCAGAGCATGACAGAAGTCATCGAGTTGCTCGCGGGTGGTGCCGCGACCCAGACTGATGCGTAAGGCGCCGCGCGCCAGATCCGGCGCCACGCCCATCGCCACCATCACATGACTCGGCGCATGACTGCCGGCAGCGCAGGCCGACCCGCTCGATACGGCGAAGCCGGCGCGATCCAACTGCAACAGCAGCGCCTCACCGTCGATACCCGGCATGCTTAGTTGGGTGGTATTCGGCACCCGCGTGGCATCGGTGGCGAATATCACCAGATCATCAATACCGCGCAGCTGCATTTCCAGATGACTGCGCAGTTCCGACTGCTTGGCTGCGCCGCTCTGCAATTCGTCCCGGGCGATCTGCGCCGCGGCGCCGAAGCCGACGATGCCTGCGACGTTCTCCGTGCCTGGTCGCAAGGCCTTCTCCTGACCGCCGCCATAGACCAGCGCCTGCATGTCCAGCGCCTTGTCGACAATCAATGCTCCGACACCTTTCGGGCCATAAATCTTGTGCCCTGACAGGCTCATGAGATGCGCGCCGCTGGCCGGGTAATCTACTGTGATCTTGCCGGCCGCCTGCACGGCATCGCTGTGCATGATCACACCTGCTGCACGCACAGTCGCGGCCAAGGCCGGCAGTTCCTGCACCACACCGCTTTCATTGTTGGCGAGCATTACCGAAATCAGACGCGTGTCCGCGTGCAGTGCCGCCGCCAAGGTTTGTGCACTGACTCTTCCAGCCGCGTCTACGGCAATCGTATCGATGCTCCAACCACGACTGGCGAGCACGCGCGCCGGCGCACGCACTGAATCGTGTTCGATCGCGCTGATGGCGATGCGCCCCACGGGTAGCGCTGCGCAACAACCGAGCAGTGCGATATTGTTCGCTTCCGTTCCACCACTGGTGAAGATCACCTGCGAGGGCTGGGCATTGGCAAGCGCCGCCACCTGTTGACGCGCATTATCGAGAGCGGTTCGCGCCGCGCGGCCGAAGCGATGCACACTCGACGGATTGCCGAACTCGGTACTGAGATACGGCAGCATGGCCTCCAGCACTCGCGGGTCGAGTGGCGTAGTGGCATTGTGGTCGAGGTACACAGGCATGGAGGCTGCTCAGCAACCCGCTGTGCGCGCAATCTTCTGCACGGCGACATTGATACACATGGCGCGGTCCTGGCGCTGCGCGACCTCCTGGACACCATTGCGCTCGACCAGATGCGCCAGGGTGATGCCGTTGAGAAATTCGTAGATCTGTTTGCTCAACTCGCTCCACAGATCATGAGTCAGACAGCGCTCGTCGTTGTGACAATTGGTCAAGCCGCCGCAGCGCGTGGAATCGACCTTCTCGTCCACGGCCGTCACCACATCGCCAACGGCGATGCTGTCGGCCGGACGGCTCAGGGTATAACCACCGCCCGGGCCGCGCGTACTCGCAACCAGCCCCTCGCGTCGCAGGCGCGAGAACAGCTGCTCGAGATAGGACAGGGAGATGCCCTGCCGCCGGGAGATATCCGACAGGCTAATGGGCCCGAGCTCCTGATGCAGCGCCAGGTCAAGCATGGCCGTTACGGCATAACGTCCTTTGGTAGTGAGTCTCATGGGATTATCACGCTGTCTGCTGAGAAAGAGGTTTAATATATGATATAAATAAATTGATATACAAGGTTATTAACCCTGAAAACAAATCAACATGCTGCTATGCAGAAAAACATGGTACACAATTCCGAGTATTTTAGTCAACTATATGCCGGTGAGCTTTTCCACCGCCTCATCAAGAGATTCTGCGTCATCAGTCGCGCCGCTTTGTCGTGCCACGACGCCGCTGATCTCACACGGTCCAAGATCACCCAACTGCATATCGGCAATCTCGACACCCAATCCTTTTATGGCCCCGCACATCTCTTCCAAACGCTTATCCATTGCGTGAATGTGATCAAGCATGCAATTGATGGCATGAGCCACCGGGTCGGGCATGTCCTGCGCGGCACCATAGGCCTCGAAGCCAATCTTCTTGGCGATGGCCGCACGTTTTGCATCCTGGTCGGTCCGTTGACTCACGACCAAGTGACCGGGTACACCAACCACCGTGGCGTTAGGTGGTACGTCCTTGATGACCACCGCATTGGAGCCGACGCGCGCATAGTCACCTATGACGATGGGACCAAGAATCTTGGCGCCGGCGCCGACCACGACATTATTCCCCAGCGTCGGATGACGTTTGCCCTTTTGCCAACTGGTGCCACCCAGGGTGACGCCGTGATAAAGCGTGCAGTCATCGCCGATCTCGGCCGTTTCACCAACCACCACACCCATGCCGTGATCAATAAAGAAACGCCGGCCGATGGTAGCGCCGGGATGGATCTCGATCCCGGTCAGCCAGCGTCCTAATGCGGACAACCACCGGCCCAGCCACTTCAGGCCCGCGTTCCACAACCAGTGGGTGAGACGGTGCAACAGCACAGCGTGTACACCCGGATAGGTGGTCAACACCTCAAAGGTATTGCGCGCCGCCGGGTCGCGCTCGAACACGCAATGGATGTCTTCACGTAATCTGTCGAACATGGGCGTAAATGCTTACTTGATAGTGCAGCTGGCTCAGGTAGAATGACGGCGACGCATTCGCGCCATCAATCCCTAGTAATTTACTCAAGTATTATAAGCCTCTGGGCGCAGAACACAACACAGCCACCCTATCCCTTTTGGGGGGCACTGTGCCGCAGTTCGATTCAACCGAAATTCTCAGGACAGCGGTGAAACACGCTTGCGATTGCGGGCCGCGGTGAGTATGCCGCGCAGAATATTCACTTCATTTTTATCCAGACGGACGCGGTTGAACAAGCGCCGCAGGCGCCGCATCAGCAGACGCGGATTATCCGGATCGAGAAAATCGATCTCGACCAGCGTTTCTTCCAGGTGGGCATAGAACGCTTCCGTCTCTTCGCCGCTCGCGTAGTCCATGTCCTCCCCCGCGGTTTCCGCATCCGTCTGAGGCGACGCCAGCGATTCCATCATGATTTCATAGGCCATGACCTGCACCGCGGCGGCCAGGTTGAGCGAGTTGTACTCCGGGTTGCCAGGGATGTGCACCAAGTACTGACAACGATCCAGTTCTTCATTGGTAAGACCGGAATGCTCGCGTCCGAAGATCAGCGCTACTTGAGCATTCCGACTTTCCTTGAGCAGTTGTGCGGCGCTTTGCCGCGGATCGAGTTGTGGCCAGGTCATAGCGCGCAAACGCGCACTGGCACCGATGACCAGTGAGCAATCCCCCAGCGCCTCATCCAGTGTGGTGCAGACTCGCGCGTGCGCCAGCAGATCGTTCGCGCTTGATGCACGCGCCGTGGCTTCGGCATTGGGATAACGCTGCGGATTCACCAGGTAAAGCTGATCCAGGCACATGGTCTTCATGGCGCGCGCCGCCGCGCCTATATTGCCGGGATGGGTTGTGCCGATGAGAACGATGCGTATATTGGGGAAGCTGGACATGCAAGGCTTTCTTCTGTGCAGATAAGATTATGGTGTGCCGGCTGACGGCGTCAACGCAACGCAGAATGCGGCGACATCATTCAACAGCGGCGCAAGCACCTGGTTGAGCGCACGCACACCGCCGTAGGCATCGTCACTGGGTGTCGGCACATCGGTATCGAATTCACGCTGGCCGAGCACTTGCCCCTTGCGTGTATCTATCAGCAGCACACGTAATGAAATACGCATGTGGCTGGGCTTTGCTGTGAACACCTGCTCAAGCCGCACGATCTCTGCATCCAGGCGCAGACCCGCGGGCACCGGCGCCGGCGCACGCAGTACCGCGCTGTAGTGACCGGTCGATTCCAGGGCGTTGACCAACAGCGGTTGCAGCATGCGCGCCGGCGTATCCGCCCACTGACTGCTGGCGTAGTAGTCGAGGGTGTAGTTGCGTTTCACATAGGCCATGCGCGGTGTGTCATAACCGGGACGAGTGCGCAGTTCCGCCACGACCAGCGCCGCACCCTGAGAACGCGCAGCGTTCGCCGAACGGCCAGCCGCGGGCAGCTCCAGAACATAACTCTGCAGAGTCACCGCCGCCGGCGGCTTTATCAGCGTGCAGGCACTCAACGCAGCACAGCTCATAATCATCAGCACACGCATGCACACGATCCTATCCTTTCCAGTCGTCTTGAGGTTGCGAGCCGCACTCATTCGCCCGGACCCGGCGGCGTCGCGCGTCGGCCGTACAGCATGGCGGAAGGATCGCGATCCAATTCACGGGTCAGCCGCTGCAGGTCGTTCGACAGATCGCGCAGATTGCTGACCAGTTGCGTGGTCTCCGGCAGGGTCTGCTGCGTGAATGCCTCCAGATTCTGGCGGTTGCGCTCGACCGTCTGCGTCAATCCGACGCCCGCCTGCGCATATTGATCGGCCATACGCTGCAGCGACTGCGCCGCTGCCTTGATGCCGGCCAATACCTGCGGCAGATCGGCGCTGGCGCGCGCGGTGTTCTCCAGCGTACGCGATGCATGCTCGATACCGGCCTGTAGCGTCTTGTCGCGCGTCGCCAGTGCGGCGGTCAGCGTATCGATGTGCATGAGGATGTTGCCGATCGCCGCGCGGTTCTTCGGCTCCATCAGCGCGTGCACATCCGCGGTGAGACGATTGATGTTGTCGAGCGCCTGATTGAGTGCCATATCCACGCGCGTGAACAGCGACGGCCCTGTGGTGATCACCGGATACTCCTGACCGGGCAATGCCTTGAGCAAGGGTGAATCGCGGCTGCCGCCGGTCAGATCGACGAAGGCGATGCCGGTGAGCCCCTGCACCGACAGCACGGCGAGCGTGTCGGTCTTGATCGGCGCGCCGCGCTCGATCTCGAGCGTGATGCGCACCCGTTCCGGGTTGTCCGGATCGAGCACGATATCGCGCACCTTGCCGACCTCCACGCCGCGGTATTTCACCGGGGCGTTGACGCTCAACCCCGACACCGACTCGCGCATGTAGGCGTAATACGTGTCGTAGGCGATCTGCGAATAGCGCCCCGCCCCCAGCCACAGCAGAAAGGCGATGAACGCCACGCCGAGCACCAGCACGAACAGCCCGACGGCGGCGTAATTCACTTTTGACTGCATGCCTGCTCCCGTGCCGCGCGACCGCGCGCGCCATAGAAATATTCGTGCACCAGCGGATGGTCGACGTGCGACAACTCCTCCATGGTGCCGACACCCAACACCCGTCCCTCACCCAGGATCGCGACGCGATCCGCCACGCGCCACAACAGGTCGAGGTCGTGGCTGATCACCATCATGGTCAAACCAAGCAGATCACGCAAGCGGCGGATCAGTTCGTCCAAACCGCCGGCGCTGAGCGGATCGAGACCGGCACTGGGCTCGTCCAGAAACACCAGCTCTGGGTCGAGCGCCAGCGTGCGGGCCAGCGCCGCGCGCTTGCGCATGCCGCCCGACAGCTCGTTGGGATATTTCGCGGCCGCGCTCGCAGGCAGGCCGACCAGCGCGATCTTGAGCCGCGCGATCTCGTCGATCAGTTCGGAACTGAGCCGGGTATGCTCATGCAACGGCGCGCCGACGTTTTCCAGCACAGTGTAGGCGCTGAACAACGCGCCGCGTTCGAACATCACGCCCCAGCGGCGCCGCAGGCGTTCGGCACCCTCCTCATCGAGTCTCAGAACATCTTCACCCAGCACGCGCAGTGCGCCGGAATCCGGCTGGTGCAGCATGATGAGCTCGCGCAGCAGCGTCGACTTGCCGCAGCCGCTGGCACCGGCGACCGCGAATACCTCGCCGCGCCGCACCGAGAAACTGACACGATCGTGCACCACCGCCGCACCGAAGCGCGTACACACGTCACGCACTTCGATCACTGTTTCGCGGTTCGCATCGCTCATATATTCAGCCAACTGAAGACGA
Source organism: Gammaproteobacteria bacterium (assembly GCA_041492115.1). GTDB lineage: Bacteria > Pseudomonadota > Gammaproteobacteria > JBBQDK01 > JBBQDK01 > JBBQDK01. The sequence goes on along the minus strand of JBGPWJ010000017.1, from coordinate 5,218 downwards.
CAGAGAATAGCGCGTCCACGACGATCACCAGGAAGATCGACTGCACCACGCTTACCGTGGTCTGTCGGCCCACATCATCGGCGCTGCCGCCAACTTGAAACCCCTGATGGCAGCCGATCAACGCGATCAGTGCAGCGAACACCGGCGCTTTGCCGACACCAATCATGTAGGACGACAGGCTGACCGCTTTTTCGAAGCGATCGAGAAAATCGGCGGGGTTGACCGCCAGATGCGTCTTCGCGATCACCATGCCGCCGATCACGCCCATCACATCGGAATACACGGTGAGCAAAGGCAGGGCGATCATCAGTGCCAGCAGCTTGGGCAGCACCAGCAGATCCAGCGGCGCGATGCCGATGGTGCGCAGCGCATCAACCTCCTCGGTGACCACCATGGTGCCAATCTGTGCGGTGTAGGCGGAACCGGAGCGCCCCGCGATGATCACCGCGGTCATCAACGGCGCCAGCTCGCGCAGCATGGACAGGCCGACGAGATCGGCGATGAAGATATTGGCACCGTAGCGCGCGAGCTGCGTCGCACCTTGATAGGCGATCACCACGCCCATCAGAAACGACAACAGGCCGGTGATCGGCAGCGCGTTGAATCCGGCGAGCTGAAGTTCGTGCAGGAATTCGTGACCGCGGATACGCCGCGGATGCGCCAGTGAATGCAGCAGCGCCACGCTGCTCTGTCCGACGAAACTCAGAAACAACTCGAGCTGCGCCACCCCTTCGACGGCGACGCGGCCGACCCGCTCCAACCGCGAGCGGTGCGGCGGCGTGGGCTCGGCGGGCGCGTGCTGCGCCGCGACCATCTCCAGCAGCGCTGCGTGGCCGGCGCGCAGTCCGCGCAGTTCGATCGTCGCGCCCAACTGACGCAGGCGCTCACAGGTGCGGTGCAGCAACCAGGCGCCGGCAGTGTCGAGGGCGGCCAAGCCGCCGGCATCGAGCACCCAGCCGGCACGCCCGCTCATGTCCAGACGTGCCAGTGCAGGTTCAAGCGCGGCGAGATGATTCAGCGTCCAGGTGCCTGAGCAACGCAGCTCGCCACGTGCGCTGTCCTGTTCGAACTGCGCTCGTGGGATATGATCGGTGGGTGGTGCGGCACGCGGCATGACGCTGACGTTACCGGTTCATGCATGAACATTGCAAGCGGAGGATAGGGTGAGGGGGATTAACGCACTGAATTTTCCCCTCACCCCGGCCCTCTCCCGCAGGGAGAGGGAACTCACATTTTGAGTGACGAATTAATCAGAGCTTCCTTAATGCACTTCCTCTTCCGCCTCGATCTCGAAGCTCAGTGCATTCTCGGTGACGCTGATGCGGACGTGACCGCCGTTCGCGAGGCGCCCGAACAACAGCTCCTCGGCCAGCGGCTTCTTGATGTTTTCCTGGATGACGCGCGCCATGGGTCGCGCGCCCATCTTGACGTCGAAACCGTGCTCCGCCAGCCAGCGCCGGGCGGCATCGTCGATTTCCAGGGTGACATGCTTGTCCTCGAGCTGGGCTTCCAGCTCGATGATGAACTTGTCGACGACGTGGGTGATGGTGGACGGTTCCAGTGGCTTGAACTGGATAATGGCATCGATGCGATTGCGGAATTCCGGCGAGAACATGCGGCGGATCGCCTCCATGCCGTCGCTGGAATTATCTTGGAGAGAGAAACCGATGGAAGGCCGGCTCATCTGGTCAGCACCGGCATTGGTGGTCATGACCACCACCACGTTGCGGAAATCCGCCTTGCGGCCGTTGTTGTCGGTGAGCGTGCCGTGGTCCATGACCTGCAACAGCAGGTTGAAGACATCCGGATGCGCCTTCTCCACCTCGTCGAGCAGCAGTACGGCATGCGGGTGTTTGATGACCGCTTCAGTCAACAGCCCGCCCTGATCAAAGCCCACATAACCGGGCGGCGCACCGATCAGACGCGACACGGTGTGGCGTTCCATGTACTCCGACATGTCGAAACGGATCAGCTCGATGCCCATGATCAACGCCAACTGGCGCGTCACCTCGGTCTTGCCGACGCCGGTCGGTCCGGCGAATAGGAAGGAACCGATCGGCTTCAGTTCGTTGCCAAGACCGGTGCGCGACATCTTGATGGCACTGGCCAGAATGCCGATGGCCTCGTCTTGCCCGAACACCACTAACTTCAGATCGCGGTCCAGCGTGCGCAGCGCGTCCTTGTCGGAGGCCGATACGCTCTTCGGTGGAATGCGCGCGATCTTGGCGACGATGTTTTCGATGTCGGTCACGTTGATTACTTTCTTGCGTCGGGACGGCGGCTGCATGCGCACGTTGGCGCCGGCCTCGTCGATCACGTCGATGGCCTTGTCCGGCAGATGCCGGTCGTTGATGTAACGCGCCGACAATTCCGCCGCGGCGCGCAGCGCCTTGGGCGAGTACTTGATATGGTGATGATCCTCGAAGCGCGACTTCAGCCCTTTGAGAATCAGCACGGTCTCTTCCACGGTCGGTTCGCTGACATCAATCTTCTGGAAGCGCCGCGCCAGGGCACGATCCTTCTCGAAGATGCCGCGGTATTCCTGGTAGGTCGTGGAACCGATGCATTTCAACTCGCCCGAGGCCAGCATCGGTTTGATCAGATTGGAGGCATCCATCACCCCGCCGGAGGCCGCGCCGGCACCGATGATGGTGTGGATCTCGTCGATGAACAGCACCGCGCCGGGCTCTTTGCGCAGTTGCGAGAGCACACTCTTGATGCGCTTCTCGAAGTCGCCGCGGTACTTGGTGCCCGCCACCAGGGAGCCGAGGTCGAGAGAATAAATGGTCGCGTCCGCGAGCACCTCGGGCACCTCACCGTCCACGATCATCTTGGCGAGGCCTTCGGCGATGGCAGTCTTGCCGACGCCCGCCTCGCCCACGAACAGCGGATTGTTCTTGCGGCGCCGGCACAGAATCTGGATGGTGCGCTCGATCTCGGCGCGGCGGCCGATCAGCGGATCGATCTTGCCCTGACGGGCCAGCTGATTGAGGTTGCTGGCGAAGTTTTCCAGCGGCCGCTTGCCCGGCGCTTCGCCGCCGCTATCCTCGTCTCCGGACGCCGCCGAACTAGGAGCGCCTTCTTCACCGTGCACCTTGGAGATGCCGTGCGAAATGAAATTCACCACGTCCAGACGGGTGACGTTCTGCTTATTGAGGAAATAGACGGCCTGCGATTCCTGCTCGCTGAAGATCGCCACCAGCACGTTGGCGCCGGTGACCTCCTTCTTGCCCGAGGACTGCACGTGAAACACCGCGCGCTGCAAGACCCGCTGGAAGGCGAGTGTGGGTTGAGTTTCGCGGAGGTCATTGGCCGGCAGCAGCGGCGTAGTTTCCTCCAGGAAGGCAAGCAGTTCGCGCTTCAGCCGTTCGATATCGGCACTGCAGGCGCGCAGGACTTCCGTCGCCGAGGCATTATCCAGCAGGGCCAGCAACAGGTGCTCGACGGTCATGAACTCATGACGCTTCTCGCGCGCTTCTTTAAAGGCGAGATTCAGAGTAAATTCCAGTTCCTTACTCAACATGACGGCAGTACCTCAACCACGTTCAGTGCGGACGGCCAGGTGGACGCACGATGCCTGATGACTACCATCATACACCGCCGCCGCGGCGCCGCACCCGGAACATCCTTCAGGCCTCCTCCATGATGCACAGCAGCGGATGCTTGTGCTCACGCGAGTAGGCATTGACCTGGGCAATCTTGGTCTCGGCGATCTGCTGGGTGAACACCCCACAAACCCCTTTGCCCCGGGTATGGACATGCAACATGATCTGGGTCGCCTTGGCACGGGTCATGTCGAAAAATACCTCCAGAATCTCAACCACGAACTCCATCGGCGTGTAGTCGTCATTCAGCAGGACAACCTTGTACAGGGGAGGCCGCTTGAGTTTCGGAGTAGCCTCCTCGATTAACAGACCATTGCCGCCATCTTGTCTTTGCTGATTTGTCATCGTCGAATATTTTAACCGATATCGACCGATATTGCCTGAAATGAAGGGTAAGACAGGCTGTCGAGTCATTACGATGGCAGTGGTAATTTTCTCCGCCGATGAATTATTCCAGCGGCAATCCGGCGAACCGGCAGTGCCGTCCTGCACTGAACCGTCGCCCCTTGTAATACTTGACTATTTTACCCGGTTGTATGAGAGTGTCCATGTGCCGCTACCGCGACACCCAAAGGAGTCCGGTTGACAGACCAATGAAGGTGAAGGTCCCGCGCCGGGCAAGGATATATAACGGGCGTTGCAACAGCCCGATACAACAGAGGTTGATAACGCGATGGCAACAGGTACTGTGAAGTGGTTCAGCAATACCAAGGGCTATGGTTTCATATCACCAGACGAAGGCGGCGAAGATGTCTTCGCACACTTTTCCGCCGTTACCATGGAAGGCTACAAGACCCTGAAAGAAGGTCAGAAGGTAGAGTTCGATATCGCCAACGGGCCGAAGGGTTTGCAGGCCACCAACATCCGGGCAGACTCGAACTGAAGCCGGATACAAGCGCACAGCGCTTGTAGTGAAGGGATGGATAAGTATCTCGCTACGCGTCAGGCGCGTGGCATAGGGAGTGGTACCTTCAAGGACAGTCGCCTATCCTTCACATATTGTCGATAATGGCCGCACCGAACCCAGAGCAACTGACTTTAGTGGCGTCCGGCATCAGACGCGCGAGGTCATACGTCACCGTGGCATGACTGATCGCCCCCGACACGCCCTTGATGATCAGGTCGGCCGCCTCGACCCAACCCATGTGCCGCAGCATCATCTCCGCCGAGAGCACCAGTGAACCCGGGTTGACTTGGTCTTTCCCGGCGTAGCTCGGCGCCGTGCCGTGCGTGGCCTCGAACATGGCAATGCTGTCCGACAGGTTGGCACCCGGCGCAATGCCAATACCGCCCACTTGAGCCGCGAGCGCATCGGAGATGTAATCGCCGTTCAGATTAAGTGTGGCGATGACGCTGTAATTTTCCGGGCGCAGCAGGATCTGCTGCAGGAACGCATCGGCGATCACATCGTTGATGACGATCTCGTTACCCGTGCGCGGGTTCTTGAAGCGCTTCCAGGGCCCGCCATCCAGCGGCTGCGCACTGAATTCCTCTGCCGCCAGCTCATAACCCCAAGCCTTGAAGCCGCCCTCGGTGAATTTCATGATGTTGCCCTTGTGCACCAGCGTCACGACCTTGCGGTCGTTGTCGATGGCGTACTGGATGGCCTTGCG
>JBGPWJ010000295.1:0-2720 GCA_041492115.1 Gammaproteobacteria bacterium | reverse complement strand
GGCGTGTATCTGGGACAGCGCCGGCACCGATCGGCGCGCGGCGGCGAGCAGCTTGTCCAGGCGGAAGGCGGAAAGAGCGGGGCTACCGGGCAAGCGCAACATGGTCAGTATCAACGAGTGATCCGCGAAGCCGCAATGATACTGAAATCGACCCGGTGGGGCCAGCAAGGTATCGGGGCCGAGTGGGAATGGTAGGCTCACATCAACATCTGCTAACCCCGTAGGGGCGGGTCTCAGACCCGCCCTGCGTGAGCTTGAGATGGTGCCAAGACCTGGGCGGGTCTGAGACCCGCCCCTACGTCAGAAGGTATTTACTTCAGTTGTTCCTGCAGCAAGGTCAGGATGCGCGCGCCGGTCTCGGTAGTAACGGGTTTACCATCTTTGTCCAGCACGGTGATGCGGGTGCTTGCGCCCTGGCTTTCCAGGGTGACCCGATATTTATCGCCCTGCGCGCTGGGCTTGTCATCGTCCGAGCGCCAGAACGCCAGCTTCGAGAGTATGCCCTTGGTCTTGCTCTCTTTCAGCGGATCGTCATAGATCACGTAGTACACACCTTTGGAACGGTCGCGGTCTTCGACGCTGAAGCCGACGCGGTCCAGCGCGAGGCCGGTGCGACGCCAGGTGCGTGAGATATCTTCCTCGACATTCAGGGCCGCCGTGCCGTCGCTGTTACGCGTCAACTGCGCGCGTGCCGCCGGCGCCTCGGCGCTATGCAGCGCCTGCTTGGCCTGCTGTTCCTGCACGCCCATGAAGACCATCAGGCGATTCAGCATCTCGCTTTCCAGTTCCGGATCGGAAGGTCGCGGCTGCCAGATCGTGCTCTTGTCGTTGAGCACTTCCTGCATGCCGCGGTGCGTCAGGAACAATTCCGTGGTTCCCGGCTTGCTGCCCGCTTCGAGGCGCACGCGGAACATGTCGCGGGTCGGCGAGGAATAGAGTGTGTCCAGCGCTTTGCTCAAAATCTTGCGCACCGGATCCATGGGGATGTCAGCACGGTTCTCGGCCCAGTCGGTTTCCAGGATGCCGATGCGTGGATCTTCACGTTTGATGAGGAAGCCGTTCTGCAGCCAGAACTCGCGCATCTTGGTCCAGACCGCGGCGCTGTCGGATTGGATAACCAGCCAGCGTTTGTCGCCGTCGCGCTCGACGCGGATTTCGTTCTGTACCGGGAGCACGCTTGGTGTGCCGGCCGCCTGCGATTTGGGATTGGTCTGACTGTAAGCCGAGTAGGTGGCGTTGTCTTCCGGCGCGGCGGACGGCACCGCCAAGGCGTCATCCGCTTTGGACACGTTCAGGTCCGGCGGCACTTCCAGTGTCGGGGCTGTCTGGCTTTTTTTGTAATCGGCGGTGGGGCTGGAAAGGGTCTTGTCCAGGTAAGCGCAGGAACTCAGCAGCAACGCGCCGCAGGCCAGCGGCAGGTAACGCGTCAGGATCGGAAGTTGTGCCATGTAGTGAACCTTTAGGGTCTATAAAATCTGGGCCAGATGCAGCGCCTGCCGCACCGTGTCGTGATGCCGTGGTGAGAGCACGGTCATCGGTAATCGGATACCGGGTGGAATCCTGCCCATCGCATGCAGCGCCCACTTCACCGGAATGGGATTGGATTCCACGAACAAATCTTTGTGCAACGCCGTCAGACGCTGGTTGATCGCCTCGGCGCCGGCACGGTCACCGGCCAGCGCGGCGGCGCACATGTCATGCATGGCGCGCGGCGCGACATTGGCGGTCACCGAGATGTCGCCCTTGCCGCCCATCAAAATGAATTCCAGGGCGGTGGCGTCATCACCGCTGTACAGATCGATCTGATCGCCGCAGCTGTCGATCAGTTCGCGCGCGCGTTGCAGATTGCCGGTAGCGTCCTTCATGCCGACGATGTTCGGGATCACTGCCAGCCGTGCCACCGTCTCCGGCAGCATGTCCACCGCCGTGCGGCCGGGGACATTATAGAGTATCTGCGGGATCGGCACCGCCGCGGCGATGGCCTTGTGGTGCAGATAGAGGCCTTCCTGGGTCGGCTTGTTGTAATACGGGGTCACCAGCAGGCAGGCATCGGCGCCGGCCTGCATGGCGCAACGCGTCAGGCTGATGGCCTCGGTGGTGGAATTGGCGCCGGTGCCGGCGATCACCGGGATGCGACCGCGGGCGATCTGGACCACGCGCTTGATGACGTGGCAATGCTCGTGTTCGTCGAGCGTGGCGGATTCCCCGGTGGTGCCGACCGCGACCAGCGCATCGCTGCCCTGCTCGATATGCCACTCCACCAGACGCTCGAGACTGAGCTCATCCAGCGCGCCGTCCTCGCGCATCGGTGTGACCAGCGCCACCATACTGCCGTGAAACATAGCAACTCCGCGTAAAATTGAGCCTGCATGGTACTGGTGCGGCTGCACTAAGACAAGATCGTGTCGCGTCGGTTCGCCCAAGCCGGCTCCGCTGCGGTTACAATAGCGCTCCCGTGCCCCGACGACTCACCCGCGAAGCCATTGCAATGACTGAAAGCGCCGCCCCGATCCGCGAAATCCGCATCAATCCCATCGTGCCCAGCGAATCGGTGCTGGTGGCAACCGCGCGCGGCAGCCGGCCGCGCAAAGAGGAGGCGCCGGCGCCGCGCGATACCCGCACGCATGTCGAGACCTGCCCGTTCTGTCAAGGCAACGAGCATCTGACCCCGCCCACCCTCGCCGCGTTCCCGGAACAGGGTGAGTGGCAGGTGCGCATTG
>JBGPWJ010000224.1:0-4513 GCA_041492115.1 Gammaproteobacteria bacterium | reverse complement strand
TGGGCAACATCGCAATGTTCGGTCGATATGAGCGTGGTGGCTTGGTGTTGCTGACGGGTGAAAGCGGTGCCAGCATCTGGCATCTGGGTGGCTCATTCAAGATGGGTAACACACTCGCCTACGTCGCTTATGGTAAGGGCGACGGTGACATTTCAGGCACCTCGGCCGACGAGTACAGCGCCTGGACCCTCGGCGTCAAGCACAACCTGAGCACCCGCACCAGCGTGTATGCCGGTTTCAACCAGATCGACGTGGACGGCAATGTTGGCCAGTCTGACCACTTCGGTATGGGCATGAACGTCAAGTTCTAAGTCGTATTTGACGGCGGTACTGAAAACGGGGCCTTCGGGCCCCGTTTTTTATTGTGCGATTGCCACGATGGAATGTTCAGCCCGGTTTATAATCATCGCCAATGTGCGCTCTGTACCGAATCAACCTCCTCTGGATTATTTTTGTCGCCGGCTGCGCGAGTTTCAGCGCCGACCGGTATCCGACTCTGCGCCTCGATCAGGCACATCCTTTCGGCGCCACGGCACTGGCCTACAATCGCGATGGTGGAATGCTGGCTACGGGTGGTTTTTTCGGCGAGGTACGCATCTGGCATATGCCGGATGGCGCGGCGCAGGTCACTCTGCCGGGCAATCATGAAGCTGTGCGCGGCATAGCCTGGATCGATGACAACACCCTCGTCACTGCCACGGAAGACGGCACCCTCAGTGCCTGGGATCTGCGCACACATCAGGCCACGCGCCGCATCACTAGCACGCCGCTCAGTGCGCTGGTCCGCATTCCAAATACGCATAACCTTATCGTCGCGCACCGGGATGCTTATCTCCGTGTGTACGTCTATCCGAGCTTGGCGAAAGTTGCCGAGCGTCAACTGAGCGCAGCGTTGCGTGCTGTTGCCGTGAGTCGTGATGGCCGGACTATCGCCGCCGCTACTGATGATGATCAAGTACTGCTGCTCGATACGCAGTTGCGCATAAAGCAGACGCTGGTACCCGCGCCGCGTGATGTTCTCTCCCTGCGTTTCTCCCCGGATGGAAAGCAACTCGTCGCCGGCACCTGGTTCAAATTACTGTTCTGGGATCTCGCCATAAACAAACAGACGATGCGAGACACCGAACATTTCGGCGCCATCATCTCCATCGATTACACGCCCGACGGCAAGGACCTGATCTCGCTGGGCCGCATCTCCGATTCCAGCCTGCGACTCACCGATGTCACGACGGGCCAGGTGCTGAGCCGTATGGCGCCGTTGCCGCTGTGCGGTTGGATGGTGCGGGTCAGTCCCGATGGGCATTACGTTGCCGCCGGCAGCGAAAGCGGCGATGTCGATGTGTTCGACCTCGCGACACCAAAGAACAGATGATTGTAGAATTGGCGTCGAATGCAGGGCGCGTAGCTCGCGCCCTACGTTCTTCTAAGGAATCTCTGATTAATTCGTCACTGAAAAAGAAAGTCCTCTCTCCCTTCGGGCAGAGGTATCTACACAAGTTACCCGTGCATTTGAAATGAGCGTCCCTTCTCCCTCCGGGAGAAGGACAGGATGAGGGGATCAAAAACAGCATTTGTAATCCCCTCTCCCCAGCCCTCTCCCGAAGGGAGGGGGGAGTTTTCAGAGGTTCCCTAATGTTGTCACGGAATAACCGCAAATGATGAGACGAACTAAGATACTTGGTCTGCTAGCCGCACTGCTGTTCACCGCCTGCACTGGCCTCAAACCCGCGCAGGCGCCCGATGTGGTGATACCCAACGCCAATGTCGGCGGCAGCATCGTGACTTTCAATGCGGCCTCGACTCAACTTGCCTCCGGCGGTTGGGATGGCGATCTGCAATTATGGAGCCTGCCGGACGGCAAACCGTTGCGTCATTGGTCCGCTCATACCGGCACGGTCAACGGCATCGCCTTTCTCGATCATGACCGGCGCATTCTGACCGGTGGTTATGACGGCGAGTTCGCCGAGTGGGACGCGCAGGGCCGGCAAGTGCGCCGCATGCCGGCGGGCAGTCCGATCACGGCCATGACCGTCAACGAGCAGGACAACATCGTCATCACCGGTCACGCCGATGGCGCAGTGCGCGTCTGGCGTCTGGATAGCTTGCAGCGTCGTTACGATTATCCGGTGCACACTGGCGCAGTGCGCGCCGTCGCCTATCTGCCGGGTCAGCAGCACCTCGCCTCCAGCGGCACGGATACGCGCGCGTTCCTGTGGCGCAGCATCGCTACGCCGCCCGTGGCCTTGCCCAGCCCGCCCACCGACAGCCGCGCGCTGCAATTTTCACCGGATGGCCAGTGGCTGATCGGCAGCGGCTGGTTCCGCTTGTTCCGCTGGAATGTGGCGAGCAGCGCACTGACCGTCATTCCGACGGAACACAACGGCATCATCAAATCCATCCAGTACAGCAAGGACGGCCGCTACCTTGCCAGCATCAGCCGCCAGACCGACAGCTCGATCTATTTTCTCGACCCCATGACCGGCAAGGTGCTGCGCCGCTTCCAGCGTCACGACTTGTGCGGTGGCTGGATCGCGCTGTCGCCAGACCAGCACTACATCGCCACCACCAGCGACGACGCCAGCGTGCGCATCTGGCGGCTGGGCGGCGGAGACCCGATTAAGAATCCTGAACTGCAAGGGCACCAAGGAAGTTAAGAAAACTGTAATAGTTCGGCATATGTATTACCTCACTTCCAGATCAAAGCAGAGAGCAATGGCAAAGATCCTTTACACATGGGAGTTGGGCGACGACCTGGGGCATATCCAGAGATTCCTCGCGCTCGCCACACGCTTGAGTGCGCACGGGCATGAAGTAGTGTTCGCGGCTAAGGATCTCTCCCGCATCCACGCCCTGCCGGGCATGCAGAGCTTCGTGGCACTACAGGCGCCGGTGTGGTTGTCCCCTGTCAAAGACCTGCCTGAGCCGCAGGTGTGTTACGCCGATATCCTTCAGCACTACGGGTACCTTGATGAAAGGGGACTGCTCGGCATGGTGAAGGGGTGGCGATCGCTCTTCAACATGATCAATCCGCAACTGCTGATTGCGGATCATTCCCCAACCGCACTGCTGGCCTCACGCGGCCTGGACTTTCCCCGCATCACCTATGGCAGCGGCTTCTACATTCCGCCGTGGCCCATGCCGAGCATGCGTCCATGGCTGAAGCTTCCGCCAAAGCGCATCGAAGACAGCGAAGCCTGCGTCCTGTTGACCATCAATCAAGTGCTTGCTGAGCTTGGTGGGCAGCCCATGCTTGCCCTCGCCGACCTGTTCGCAGTGGATGACAATCTGCTGATGACGCCCGCGGAACTGGACCACTATCCGCAGCGCGGACCGGCGCGCTACATGGGGCCTGTTCTCAGTACCAAGGGAGGCGCCACGCCGGAATGGCCCAAGGGGCCAGGTAAAAAGATCTTTGCCTACATCAAGACGAGTCATCCGCAGAGCAAGCAATTGTTCATGCAATTGCTGGACTCTTCGTTCAATGTGCTTGCCTATGTCCCTGGATTATCCGAGGAGAAGTGTCGCGCCATGCAGGCACCGAATATTCATTTCAGTTCACGGCCGGTGGATATGCACTATGTGACGCAGCACGCCAAGGCTATTCTCTGTCACGCCGGCTTTGGCACCGTTCTGCACGGGCTCCTTTCAGGTCTGCCAATCTTCTTGCTGCCGATCGTCCTGGAGCAGGTGCTGGTGGCCCGTAATGTCTCCAGAATCGGCATGGGCATTTTCATTGACCCCGACCAGAGCGTCCCGGATTTCAATTCCCTTATACGGGAACTGGTCAAAAATCCGCGTTACGCCAAAAATGCGCAACGGTTTGCCCACAAATATGCCAGTACCAAAGAAGATGAGATCATGGCGGTCGTGGTGAAGCGTTGTGAGGAACTCATGAATAACAGCTCGAATCCGGATTAAGCTTATCCGCGCACCCAACCTGTCCGGATGCTAATATATCCAGACTCATGATCCCCGCGCCAACTGCCATGACCCCCGCACGCATCCGCGAAATTCCCTACAACTACACCTCGTTCTCCGACCGTGAGATCGTGACGCGCTTCCTGGGCGCGGAGTTGTGGACGACGCTGGATGAGTTGCGCGGCGCGCGCAAGACCGGTCGCTCGGCGCGCATGTTGTTCGAGGTGCTGGGCGATCTGTGGGTCGTCACGCGCAATCCCTACATCCAGGACGATCTGCTCGACAATCCCAAGCGTCTGGAATCGCTGGCGCAGGCCATGCACCAGCGTCTTGATCAGATCGTGACCCGCGCGGAAGGCAACAAGCAGGCGCTGCGGCTGGCTACGGCGGCGCGCACCGCGGTGTCCGAATTCGAACACGCCTTCCCGCGTAAGCAGGAACTGCGACGCCGCGCGCTGGCGCGTTTCAGTCAGGCTACGCGCCGCGACAATATCGACTTCAGCGGTCTGGCGCGCGTCTCGCACGTCACCGATGCCACCGACTGGCGCATCGAATACCCGTTCGTCGTGCTGGCGCCTGACAGCGAGGCCGAGAT
>JBGPWJ010000073.1:0-10628 GCA_041492115.1 Gammaproteobacteria bacterium | reverse complement strand
CGAGAACGTCAACAGCCAGCCGTTCATGCGCTGGCGCACACGGTTCGATTTCGTGCAGGAAGCGATCGAGAAGGCCGAGAAGGAAACCGGCGAGCGCAAGGGTCACTACCTGAACGTCACCGCCCCGACCCCGGAAGAAATGTACAAGCGAGCCGAGTACGCCAAGGAACTCGGTTCGCCGATCATCATGCACGACTACATCACCGGTGGCTTCTGCGCCAACACGGGCCTCGCCAACTGGTGCCGCGACAACGGCATGCTGCTGCATATCCACCGCGCCATGCACGCCGTGCTCGACCGCAACCCCCACCACGGTATCCACTTCCGCGTGCTGGCCAAGATCCTGCGTCTGTCCGGCGGCGACCATCTGCACACCGGCACCGTGGTCGGCAAGCTCGAAGGCGATCGTGAAGCGACCCTCGGCTGGATCGACATTCTGCGCGAGAAGTACATCAAGGAAGACCGCAGCCGCGGTATCTTCTTCGATCAGGATTGGGGTTCCATGCCGGGCGTATTCGCTGTCGCGTCGGGTGGTATTCACGTCTGGCACATGCCGGCGCTGGTCGCGATTTTCGGCGACGACTCCGTGCTGCAGTTCGGTGGCGGCACGCTGGGCCATCCGTGGGGCAACGCCGCCGGCGCCGCCGCCAACCGCGTCGCGCTGGAAGCCTGCGTCGAAGCCCGCAACCAGGGCGTGCAGATTGAGAAGGAAGGCAAGACCATCCTCACCAATGCCGCCAAATCCAGCCCGGAACTGAAGATCGCCATGGAAACGTGGAAAGAGATCAAGTTCGAGTTCGACACGGTTGACAAGCTCGACGTTGCACACAAATAACTGTAGGAGCGGCTTTAGCCGCGAAGTCCATCGTGGGGCGGAAATCCGCCCCACGACACCGACCGAACCGATTTGAGGAATATACAATGAGCGAAATGCAAGATTACAAATCCAGTCTCAGCGATGTGGCGAGCCGCAAGTTCGAGACCTTCTCCTATCTGCCCGAGATGGACAAGTCCAATATCGAAAAGCAGGTGGCATTCATTGTGAGCAAGGGCTGGAACCCGGCCATCGAGCACACCGAGACCGAGAACGCGTTTGATCACTACTGGTACATGTGGAAGCTGCCGCTGTTTGGCGAGACCGATGTGAAGAAGATCCTGGCCGAAGCCGACGCCTGTCACAAGGCGCATCCCAAGCACCACATCCGTCTGGTCGGTTACGACAACTACAAGCAGTCGCAGGGCGCGTCGATGGTGATCTATCGCGGTCCGATGAAGGCCTGAGCTGTAGCGACTGAGCCAGAAACCCTGCCCGGGGGACTGGGCAGGGTTTTTTTAGGCCTGTTTGATGTTGAGAGGAGTGTCACAGATGAAAAAGGACCAGCGTTACGTCGGTATTTACAATGATCTGTACGGCGGCATGACCGATGCCGGCAAGATCATCCGCGATGCCTGGGCGCTGGGTCTGCTGCCGGAAAGTGAAACCTGCGAAGGTTGGCTGGCGGCGGGTATCGAAGACCTGTGGGCCAAGGTCAGCACCGAGTGGGAGCAGTATGGTTTCTCCGTGGCCAGGCTGCCCGAGGAGATGCGCGAACGTTTCATGCGTATACAGGATGAAGCCATGCAACGCGCCATTGCCGCCGGCTGGACTTCGGCCACGGATTTTTATGACGATGAAGATGACAGTTGAAACGATGGACTCGCGTCCGATCTAAGAAAGGTGAGCGACATGTCAGACAGCAATCAATATCTGATCAAAGACGAACCCTACTACCGCAGCGTCAGCGATGAAGTCGCGCTGTACGAGGCAGCATATGCCGCACGCATGCCGGTGATGCTCAAAGGCCCGACCGGCTGTGGCAAGTCGCGCTTCGTCGAGTACATGGCCTGGAAGCTCAAACGCCCATTGATCACCGTGGCCTGCAACGAAGACATGACCGCTTCCGATCTGGTCGGCCGCTATCTGCTCGACGCCGCCGGTACCAAGTGGCATGACGGCCCACTTACTGTGGCCGCGCGCATCGGCGCGATCTGTTATCTCGATGAAGTGGTCGAGGCGCGTCAGGACACCACCGTTGTGATACACCCACTCACCGATCATCGCCGCGAACTGCCGCTCGACAAGAAGGGAGAGCTGGTCAAGGCACACAAGGATTTCCAGTTGGTGATCTCTTATAACCCCGGTTACCAGAGTCTGATGAAGGATCTGAAGCAATCCACCAAGCAGCGTTTCGGCGCGCTGGATTTCGAATACCCGTCTGCGGAGATTGAGAGTGAGATCGTCCGGCACGAGACCAGTGTCAGTGAAGAAGTGGCTGGCAAACTTGTTTCCATTGCGCACCGGGCCCGCAACCTCAAAGGCCATGGTCTGGATGAAGGCATCTCGACGCGTCTGCTGGTCTACGCCGGTCAACTCATCGCCAAAGGCATCGATCCCAAGGATGCCTGCCGCATGACACTGGTGCGGCCGATCACGGACGATCCGGATATGCGGGATACTTTGGATGCGGCGGTGGGGACTTATTTCTGATTTGCGGTTGTGCTGCTTTGATTTCCCTCACCCTGGCCCTCTCCCAAGGGGAGAGGGAACTGGATTTTTGAGGTTTGTGCGTTCGAAGCAAGTGAGACTTAATGTTGGGACTGTTACTAACGGAGCAGTCCCCTCTCCCCGCCGGGGAGAGGGCCAGGGTGAGGGGGATATGGATATCCAAACCAAAGCCAAATCATTACGCAAGCAGCAGACGGATGCGGAACGGTTGTTGTGGCGACAGCTGAGGGATCGGCGCTTTGCTGGATACAAGTTCCGGCGACAAGTTGCCATCGGTCACTACATCGCCGATTTTGTTTGTCTGAAGTATCTGCTGATTGTCGAAGTGGATGGCGGTCAGCATCTGGAGCAGAGACGGTACGATGAGACCAGGACTCGCTATTTGGAGTCGCAGGGATTCCGGGTTATGCGATTCTGGAACAACGAGGTTCTCGGGAATATTGCTGGAGTATTGGATGCCCTCACCCTGGCCCTCTCCCGGAGGGAGAGGTGACTTTAATCATAGGTTGGTCGCTTGCACTGGGATGCTGTGGTCATCTCAGGTGACCATTCCCCCTCTCCCCACCGGGGAGAGGGCTGGGGTGAGGGGGAGTCTATTACCACGTAGAGTG
Organism: Gammaproteobacteria bacterium; assembly: GCA_041492115.1. Classification (GTDB taxonomy): domain Bacteria; phylum Pseudomonadota; class Gammaproteobacteria; order JBBQDK01; family JBBQDK01; genus JBBQDK01. The sequence continues at coordinate 7,472 of JBGPWJ010000073.1, read as the reverse complement.
ATGAACGCGCCATGACCATCGACCTCGACGAATACCAGGAACTGCTCGATAAGATCGATCCGCATGTGCGTGACACATTGCAAGCGAGCTTCAACGAAGCCGCGCATGTGATGTCACGCGCGGGTCTGCACAAGTACATGGAAGGTGCGCGCGCCCTGTCCGGGTTGGGGCGCGGTAATGATCTGGTGGTGTCCTACCTGCAGGAAATGCCGGCGGTGATCAAAGAAACCGGCGAGGATGTGTTGGAGGACTGCGTCAGCGAATCGTTGAAGCTGGCCTCGATGGTCAGCGGCGAAGTGATCGCGCTGCTGTTCGCCAGTCTGCCGGCAGCGGCACAGCGACTCGGCGATTCGGAGCTGCTGCGCGGTTATCTAAAACTTATCCGCCAACTCTCCGCCAAGGCGCCGCGCGGTCTGCGGCCGATGCTGGCGCATCTTGATGAACTGTTTTCCAAGCTGACCCTCGGCGGGCTGCGGCGCTGGGCGCTGTGGGGCGCGCAGGCGCATGCGCGCGACTTTCCCGCGCAGCTGAAATATTTCGCTCTGGAATCGGCCGACAGTCAGGCCGTGCTGCAACAGGAGCGGCGCGGCACACTGTTCGTGGATCAGCACCGGCGTTTGAATTTCTATCTGCGCGCCTTGTGGGGCCGCGACTTCTTCCTGCGCCCGACCTCTGGCGACTACGAAACGCGCGCAGGCTACAAGCCGTTCATCGAACACCACTTCATGCATCTGCCCGATGCCTTCGATGATTATGCCGGCATCCCGGGCCGCGAGTTGTACCGCGCCGCCGCCGCGCATGCCGCCGCACACATCGCCTATACGCGCGCGCCGATCTCGGCCGAACAGCTCACACCGCTACAGATGGCCTTCATCGGTCTATTCGAGGATGCTCGCATCGAGTACCTGGCGATCCGCGAGTTCCCCGGACTGCAACAGTTGTGGGGTCGCTTCCACGCGGCGGTTAGCGAGGTCAGTTGTCCGGTCGAACCGGTGGTCGGTCTGCTGGAACGCACAGCGCGGGCGCTGCTCGACGAGACCTATCAGGACCAACACGATGCCATCAACATCATTGCCGCGGAGTTCCGCGCGCGTGTTGCGCAGGATGCGCAGGACAATCAATTGTCTTGGGATCTCGGCGTTAACTTTTACAACGTGCTGCGCGAATCGACAGCCATCCCCAGCGCGCGAACTTTGGAAAGCATCGCCATTCCCTATCGCGATGACAACCGCTTCATCTGGGCCTTCGCCGATAACGTCTGGGCGGATGATTACGAATCGCTGCCGGGCACGCAGCGCCAGGTGCGCAAGCGCATGTCGGTGATGGAAATGGTCAACGAGTTGGACTGCGAACTGGCCGGCGACGACGCACAGGAAATATGGGTGATGGGAGACGAGTTCTTCCGTGACGGCGATCCTGCCGGGATGTCGATCAACCAGGTACTCGGCAAGGAGCCGGTCAGCGATCCGTATCACTATCATGAATGGGATTATCACATTCAGCTGCACCGCCCCAACTGGGCGACGGTGCTGGAGAAGCGCCAGCCCAAGGGCGATGCCGAGGCCATCGAGCGCGTGCTGGATGAATACAAACCGATCGCCGGCCGGATCAAACATGTGATCGACGCGCTGCAGCCGGAAGGCGTGATCCGCCAGCGCCGGCAGGAAGACGGCGACGAGATCGATCTGGAAGCGGCGATCCGTGCCCTGGTCGATCTGCGTCTGGGGCATACGCCCGACACACGCATCAACATGCGCCACATCCGCAAGACTCGTGATCTCGCCGTGCTGGTGTTGCTCGACCTGTCCGAATCCACCAACGAGGTATTGCCCGGCAGCGACCGCCCGGTGCTGCAACTGGCGCGCGAGGCAACGGTGCTGCTGTCCTGGGCCATCGATCGCATCGGCGATCCCTTCGCCATTCACGGCTTCGCCTCCGATGGCCGGCACGACGTGCAGTACTATCGCTTCAAGGATTTCGATCAGCCCTATGACGACGAGGTGAAGAGCAAGCTCGCCGGCATGCAGGGCGGCTTGTCGACGCGCATGGGCGCGGCGCTGCGCCACGGCGCGCATTATCTGCATAAGCGGCCCGAGAGAAAGAAGCTGTTGCTGCTGGTGTCCGACGGCGAGCCCGCCGACATCGATGAGCGCGATCCGCAGTATCTGCGTCAGGACACCAAGAAGGCGGTGGAAGAGCTGGCCACACGCGGCGTCACGACCTATTGTCTGACGCTGGATGCGCACGCCGACGAGTATGTGTCGCGCATCTTCGGCGTGCGCGGCTTCACCGTCGTCGACCATGTGCAGCGCCTGCCGGAGAAATTACCATCGGTGTTTATGGGATTGACACGTTAGCCGGGCCTGCGGCTGTGGGTATGATGTTATTTCACGGCAGTGTGTGCTCTCGCGTTCACCCTCAGATTTAACCCGTCACTCTGTGTAGATCATCACTCGCCGGCCGGCGTTTCCACCGCGGCCGATTGACGTGGCGCGTTGCGCCGTTTCAGCCGTTCGTTCAAGTGTTCCATCGCCACGTAAAATGCCGGTGTGATGTAGAGGGTGAGCATCTGCGAAAACAGCAGGCCGCCCACGACGGCAATGCCCAGCGGCCGCCGTGATTCCGCGCCCATGCCCGTTCCCAGGGCGATGGGCAGGGTGCCGAGGATGGCGGCCAGCGTTGTCATCATAATGGGCCGGAAGCGCACCTGGCAGGCTTCGATGATGGCGTCGCGGGCGGAGACGTCGCGCTCGCGGCGGATCTGCAGCGCGAAGTCCACCATGATGATGCCGTTCTTCTTCACCAGACCCACCAGCAGAATCAGGCCGACGAAGCTGAAGATGTTGAGTTCCTGCCCGAAGATGATCAGCGTGAGCAACGCACCCACCATGGCCAGCGGCAACGCGGTGAGGATCGTGATGGGATGGATGAAGTGTTCGTAGAGTATGGCCAGCACCATGTAGATCACCAGTACGGTAATGATGAGCAGCAGCGGCATGCCCACCAGTGAATCGCGGAAGGTCTGGGCGCTTCCGGTGAATGCGGCGGTGATTTCCGCCGGCAGACTCGCGCTCGCCAGTGCGTCGATGCGGCTGGTGACCTCACCCAAGGATGTGCCCGGTGCCAGATTGAAGGAGAAGCTTACTGCGGGCAGTTGGCCGTAGTGGTTTACGGACAGCGGCCCTACGCCCGGTTCAATGGCGGCCACGGCGCGCAAGGGCACCACGCCTCCCGTCCCCGGCACATACAACGCGTTCAGCGCATCCATATTCAACTGGTAGCGCGGTGCCAGTTCCATAATGACTTGATACTCGTTGGTGGCACCATAGATCGTACTGACCTGGTTGCCGCCGTAGGCACTGTACAGCGTCGCCTGAATCTGTTCGGCGCTCACGCCCAGCGCGGAGGCCGTGTCGCGTAAGATGCGCACGTTGACTTGCGGATTGCTGAGCTCAAGGCTGCTGCTCAGATCCTGCACGCCCGGCACACTGGCGAGCTTGGGCTCGAACGCCGTCGCCGCTTGATCCAATACATCCAAATCCGGCCCTTGCAGCACGTATTGGTATTGGCCGCTGCCGCCGAGGCTGCCGATGCGTATCGCGGGCGGATTCTGAAAATATACCTGCATCTCGCGTACCTCGGCCACTGCGCGGCGCAGTTGTTGCAGCACGGCCTCGGCGTCGGCACGGCGTTCGCCCTGCGGTTTGAGGCGGATCATCAAGCGTCCGATGTTACCGCCGCTGGTGCCACCACCACCTTGCCCCGCGCTCGACATCGCGGCCGCGACATTGGGATTTTTCTGCACGATGCGCGTGACGCGTTCCTGCAAGCCCTGGAGTTGTTCGAAGGTGACGCCCTCCGGCGCCTTGGTGTCGGCGATGATCTGCCCGGTGTCCTCGCTGGGGATGAAGCCCTTGGGAACCACGCTGAACAGATAAAACGTCAGTCCCAGGATCAGCGCCGCCGCCATCAGCATGGTGCGCCAGTGGTCCACCGACCAGGTCAGTGTGTACCCGTACCCGTCGCGTGCGCGGTTGAAGCCGCGCTCCAGCGCTTGATAAAGTCGCCCGTGCTGCCCGCTCTCTTTGAGAAAGCGGCTGCACAGCATGGGGGTGAGGGTGAGGGATACCAGTCCGGAGATCAGGATGGCGATGGTGACGGTGAGCGCGAACTCGCGAAACAAACGGCCGACGAGCCCGCTCATGAAGATCAGCGGGATGAACACCGCCACCAGCGACAAGGTCATGGACATCACGGTGAAGCCGATTTCCTTGCTGCCGATCAGCGCGGCCTGCAGGCGCGCTTCGCCCTTCTCGCGATAGCGAACGATGTTTTCCAGCACCACGATGGCGTCGTCCACCACGAATCCCACGGCGAGGGTCACGGCCATGAGCGACAGGTTGTCGAGACTGAAGCCGAAGATGCGCATCAGCGCAAAGGTGCCGATGAGCGAGGTAGGCAAGGCCAACGCGCTGATGAGTGTGGCGCGCACGTTGCGCAGAAACAGAAAGATCACGCCCACCACCAGCACGATGGCCAGCGTGAGCGTGAACTTCACCTCATGGATGGAGCCGTTGATGAAATCGGCGCGGTCATAGAGCAGCCGCACGGTGGCGTCGCCGGGTGCTTGGCGGGTGAGCTCCGTCATTTGTGCGCGCACCGCGCGGGAGACTTGCACGGTATTGGCGCCGGGCTGGCGTTTCACGGCCAGGACGATGGCCGGGCGCAGCGCCTGACCGCCGCCGGTATTGTCGAAGAAAGTGGTGAGCTGTTTGTCCTGCTCAGTACTGTCCAACGCCTCGCCCACCTCGGCGAGATGCACCGGTGCGCCGTTGCGATAGGCGATCACGAGTCGGTTGTAAGCGGCGGCATCCTGCAACTGACCGTCGGACTGCACGGTATAGTTGCGCACGCTGCCGCTGAGTGTGCCCGTGGGCAGATTGGTGTTGCCGCCCTGAATCGCCTGCTCCACCTGCGTCAACGATAAATTGCGCGCCGCCAGTGCATACGGGTTCATGTGGATGCGCACAGCGTATTTGTGCGAACCGAATACCAATACCTGCGCTACCCCGGGGATGGTGGAGATCTGTTGGGCGACACGGGTCTGGGCGTACTCGTCGAGCTGAGTGAGCGGCAGTTGGTTGGCGGACAGGCCGAGGTAGATGATGGCGGCATCGGCGGGGTTGACCTTGCGCAGGCTGGGCGGTGTGGGCATGTTCTGCGGCAACTGGCGTATGCTTTGCGAAATCGCGGTCTGCACGTCCTGAGAGGCGGCGTCGATGTCGCGCGCCAAGTCGAATTGCAGCGAGATGCTGGTGTTGCCCGTGCTGCTCACCGAACTCATCGATGTCACGCCGGCGATGGCGCTGAACTGTCGTTCCAGCGGCGTCGCCACCGCCGCGGCCATGGTCTGCGGGTCGGCGCCCGGCAGGTTGGCGGAAACGCTGATGGTGGGAAAATCGACGTTGGGCAACTCGCTTACCGGCAGGGTGAAATAGGCCGCGAGGCCGAAGATGATCAGCGCTGACATGATCACGGTGGTCATCACCGGACGGTGGATGAAGGGCGCGGAAAAGTTCACGGCACGTCTGGCGTAGCGGACTTGCCGGTGCTGTCAGCGGCGACGACTTTAACGCCCGGGCGCAGATTGCGCGGCGCGCGCGTCACCACCTTCTCGCCCACTTTGAGACCGGTGGCGATGACCGCGAGGTCGTCTACCTGGCGGTCGACATGGACCGGGCAGATCACAGCGCTGCCCTGTTCGACGCTATAAACGAAGTTGCCGTTCTGTCCGGTCTGCACCGCGCTCTGTGGTACGACGATCGCATCATCCTGCACGGCGAGCTGAGTGCGCACGCCCACATACTGCCCGGGCCAGAGCTGTTCATGCGCGTTGGGCAGTCGCGCCTTGAGTGTCACCGTGCCAGTGTCGGTGGTCACTGCGTTGTCGATGAATATCAATTCACCTTCACCCAGATCTCCGCCGCCATCCTCGCGGGTGATGAAGATGCGGATGCCGCCTTGTGTTTGATAGCGCTGCAACGTGGGCAGTATCTGTTGCGGGATGCTGTATTGCACCAGGATGGGTTGCATCTGGTTGATGACGACCAGTGGTGCGGCATCATTGGGCGCCACCAGGTTGCCCGCTTTGACGGCGAGGCTGCCGGTGCGCCCGGCGATGGGTGCACGGATCTCGGTATAGGCGAGATTGATCTGGGCTTGGGTGAGCGCCGCCCGGGCCTGATCGGCCGCCGTACGCGCATTGCCGAATTCCTGAGGCGTAACGTATTCCTTGCCGGCCAGCGGTGCGAGGCGCGCCGCTTGCGCCTTGGCGTTCTCCGATGCGGCACGCGCCGCGCCCAAGGCCGCTTCATATGGCGCAGGATCGATGCGGAATAGCCGCTGGTCCTTGGTCACGGCCTGACCTTCACTGAAATAAACCGCTTCCAGCATGCCGCTCACCTGCGGCCGGATCTGCACGCTGTGTTCCGACTGTACCTGCCCCACCGCCTGCAGCAAGATAGGCATGGGCTGCAGTCGCGCCGTGGTCATCTCCACTACCAGCGGCTTATCAGGCTGCTTGTTCTTGCTGATACGGGTGTCGCCCGCAATGCGCCAAACCAGCACAGCGACCAATGCCGCGATGATGAAACCGAAGCTGAGCAGTGAGAGAGTTTTACGTGTCACGGTGTCTCCAGCGTCGTTGTGGCCGCGGTGAGTCCGCCCACCGCATGTCCCAATGCGGCGCGCGCCGCCGCCCAATCAAGTCGCGCCTGCACCTGCTGGACGCGGGCATTGGCCAAGGTCGTCTGCGCGTTCAAGACATCGAGTATGGTATCGAGTCCATTTTTATAACGCGCGTTGGAAACATCCGCTGCCAGTTGTGCGCTTTTCAGTTGCGCGGCGCTGGTGTCCAGCGTAACGACGCTGGTGCGCAGGTTTTGATACGCTTGCCAGACTTGCAGTTCCACTTGGCTGCGCAAGTCGTCGCTGCTGGCACGGGCGGTATCCAGCTGCGCCTGCGCTTGATGCACGGCGGCACGGTCGCCGAAGCCGGCGAACAGCGGAACATTGAGACTCACCAGCGCACTGAACTGCGAACTGCCTGTGACATCCACCACCTGGGTGCGGCCCGCATTGGCATTGACGTTGAGGCTGGGCAGACCACGGCCGCGCGTGGCCGCCAAATTGGCAGCGGCAGACTGTTCCCGCGCCTTCGCGGCGAGCAGTTCCGGGCGCGCCCTGCGTGCAGCGGCGAGCAGGCTCGCCACACTTTGCGGCGGCAACGCCGGCGCCACCTCCTGTTCCCAGGCGACGAGCGGCAACTGTGTATCGGGTGAAGTGTTCAACGCTGTCGCCAACTGGCCGCGCATCACTGCCAACTGTCCCTCGGCCTGCTGCAAGGCGAGCTTGGCGCCGGCGAGTGCGGCATCGGCCTTGTAGACATCGCCCAGTGTGGCGAGGCCGGTTTT
>JBGPWJ010000126.1:0-7561 GCA_041492115.1 Gammaproteobacteria bacterium | reverse complement strand
TTTACACAAACTATTACCCCCAAAAACAAAACGGTGTGGGGGGGGTTCCCCCCCCCCGCGGGTTTTTTTCATCCCCCCCCAACGGGCGGGGGGGTTCTCCCCCCCGCCCCTACGTTAAGCAGGCACCATTTTCCCCGTGCCCAGCCCCCCCCTTTTACGGTATCCTTTAGCCCCTTCACAGGCCCGGCCGGACCGGGCACAGCCACAGGGGTAGGGGATGTTCAGCAAAGACATGACGATTGCAGGATTTGACGACCAGCTTTGGGCCGCAATACAAGGTGAAGAGCGCCGCCAGGAAGAGCACATCGAACTGATCGCCTCGGAAAACTACGCCAGCCCGCGGGTGCTTGCCGCGCAGGGGTCAGTGCTGACCAACAAGTATGCCGAGGGCTACCCCGGCAAGCGCTATTACGGCGGCTGTGAATACGTCGACGTCGCCGAGCAGCTCGCCATCGACCGCGCCAAGCAGTTATTCGGTGCCGACTATGCCAACGTGCAGCCGCATTCCGGATCGCAGGCCAATGCCGCCGTGTATTTCGCGCTGCTCAACGCCGGCGACACCATTCTGGGCATGAGCCTGGCGCATGGCGGCCACCTCACGCACGGCTCCAAGGTGAATTTCTCCGGCAAGCTGTTCAACGCCGTGCAGTACGGTTTGAACACGGACACTGGTCACATCGATTACGATCAGGTCGAAGCGCTGGCCAACGAACACAAACCGAAGATGGTCGTCGGCGGCTTCTCGGCCTATTCACGCGTCGTTGATTGGCAGCGGCTGCGCGACATCGCCGATCAGGTCGGCGCTTATCTGTTCGTCGACATGGCGCATGTCGCCGGACTGATTGCCGCGGGCATCTATCCGAATCCCGTGCCGATCGCCGACGTCGTTACCACCACCACGCACAAGACACTGCGCGGCCCGCGCGGCGGCCTGATTCTGGCGCGCGCCAATCCCGACATCGAAAAGAAACTCAGCTCCATGGTATTCCCCGGCACCCAGGGCGGTCCGCTGATGCACGTCATCGCCGCCAAGGCCGTGGCCTTCAAGGAAGCGCTGGAGCCGGAATTCAAGGACTATCAGAAACAGGTGCTGGCCAACTCGCGCGCGATGGCCGCGGTGTTTATCGAGCGCGGCTACAAAGTGGTTTCCGGCGGCACCGACGATCACTTGTTCCTGGTCGACCTGATCGCCAAGGGCATCACCGGCAAAGACGCCGACGCCGCGCTCGGTCGCGCCAACATCACCGTCAACAAGAACACCGTGCCAAACGATCCGCAATCACCGTTCGTCACCAGCGGCATCCGCGTTGGCACTCCGGCCGTGACCACACGCGGTTTCAAAGAAGCCGAAGTGCGTACCCTGGCGAACTGGATGTGCGACGTGATGGACGACATCGGTAATGCAACGGTCATCGAGCGCGTCAGGGGACAGGTGTTGGAGGTCTGTGGGAGGTTTCCGGTCTATGGATAACAGGGCAAAGGGTAAGGGGCAAAGAGCAAAGGGAATCGTCTCCCGCAGGATTCTTTTCTCTTTGCCCTTTACCCTTAGCCATTAAGTCATGTACTGCCCCTTCTGCGGAGCTACCGAAACCAAAGTGATCGACTCGCGGCTCGCGAATGAGGGCGATCAGGTGCGTCGCCGCCGTGAATGCCTGACCTGCGCGGAGCGCTTCACCACCTTTGAGATTCCTGAGTTGATGATGCCGCGCATCATCAAGCAGAACGGCAGTCGTCAGCCCTTCGACGAGGACAAGTTGCGCGGCGGTTTCATGCGCGCACTGGAGAAACGCCCGGTGGGCACCGATCTGATCGAGGCCGCGATCAGCCACATCATGCACAAGTTGCTGGTGATGGGCGAACGCGAAGTGCCTTCGCGGCTGATCGGCGAGTGGGTGATGCAGGAGCTGCGCGTGCTGGATCAGGTCGCCTACGTGCGCTTCGCTTCGGTCTATCGCGACTTCAAGGACGTGAAGGAATTCCGCGATGAGATCGACCGGCTGGAAAGCGAGCCTTCGCCGGAGGTCAGAAAGCAGCAGATACCGTTGTTGCCGGAAGACAAATAAGTCATGAGCAGAAGGGTACTCAGTTAAGCCCGAAGTTACGTAGGGGCGGGTCTTAGACCCGCCCGGGTTGGCGCGATCTCAAGCTCATGCAGGGCGGGTCTAAGACCCGCCCCTACGGGGCTTCCTCTTGTGAAGAGAGTGGCCGTTCATTTTTTGGTTTTAAGTAAGTGCCATTCAGTACTGAGTACACAGTACTTGTTAAACCTAGGATTCAGACACAGTGGCAGCCGATTACGAGTACATGTCCCGCGCCCTGCAATTGGCTGAGCGCGGTCTCTTCACCACCGATCCGAATCCACGCGTCGGTTGTGTGCTGGTCAAGGACGGCGCAGTGGTGGGCGAGGGTTGGCATGTGCGGGCCGGCGAAGCGCATGCCGAGATCATTGCGCTGGCGCAGGCTGGAGAACAGGCGCGCGGCGCGACGGCGTATGTGACGCTGGAGCCGTGCTGTCACCACGGCCGCACACCGCCGTGCACTGAGGCATTGATCAACGCCGGCGTGACGCGTGTGGTGGCCGCGATGGTCGATCCCAATCCGCAGGTCTCGGGGCAGGGGCTGGCACAATTGCAGGCGGCCGGCATCGCGGTTGAGCGCGGTGTCTTGGCGGCACAGGCGGAAGGCTTGAATCCGGGCTTCGTCATGCGCATGCGCAAAGGCCGGCCGTTCGTGCGCGCTAAGCTGGCGATGAGTCTCGATGGTCGCACCGCCATGGCGTCGGGTGAGAGCAAGTGGATCACAGGGGAAGCGGCGCGCGCCGATGTGCAGCGCCTGCGCGCGCGCAGCAGCGCGATCATCACCGGTATCGGCACAGTACTGATGGACGATCCGTCCTTGACCGTGCGGCTGGAAGGTGAGGGGGCAGTGCATACGCGTCAGCCGTTGCGCGTGGTGTTGGACCCGCATCTGTCGCTGCCGCCGACCGCGCGTCTGCTGGGTCTGCCGGGGCGCACGCTAGTGTTCACGGCGGTCAATGACGCCGCGCCGCGCGAACAACTGGTGCGCGCGGGTGCCGAGGTGGTGCGCATCGCCAGTCAGGACGATGCGCTCGATCTGCACGCCATGCTGGAAATGCTGGCCGGTGAGCAGGTCAACGAAGCCCTGCTGGAAACCGGCGCGACCTTGAGCGGTGCGATGCTGCGCGCCGGGCTGATCGATGAACTGGTGGTCTACATGGCGCCGCACCTGATGGGTGATGGTGCGCGCGGCTTGTTTCATCTGCCGGGTTTGACCGAGATGAAGGACCGGGTGGCGCTCGATATAACGGACATCCGCGCGGTGGGGAAGGATTGGCGGATCACCGCCCGGTGTAATTATGAGCGTTGATGGTTGTAAGTAGTGCGTGATAGCAGGTTATAACAGGCCCTGCATGCTTAAGATGAAAGTCCCCTCTCCCTTTGGGAGAGGGACACGACTGCATGGATGCAGGAGGTAGGGCAACGCCGGGAGCGGTTGCCGAGGGTGAGGGTGATATGATTCACTGCCATTGATCCCCCTCACCCCAGCCCTCTCCCTCAGGGAGAGGGAGTGATGCAGTGGTAGAGTGAAGATTTCTGCAGTCAACCGACAGTGACAGCCAAGAGTTGATCATGTTCACAGGCATCATCCAATCCATTGGCCGCATCGCCGCGGTCGAACCGCACGGCGGTGACCGGCGCGTGCACATCGCCACGGGCAAGCTCGACCTTGCCGCGTCGAAGATCGGTGACAGCATCGCCGTCAGTGGCGTGTGCTTGACCGCCGTCGAGTTCACTGCTGACGGGTTCTGGGCCGATGTCTCGGCGGAAACCTTGTCCTGTACTACCATGGCCGACCTGTTGGTCGGAGACGCGGTCAATCTTGAAAAGGCACTGACCCCCAGCACCGCGCTCGGCGGTCATCTGGTTAGCGGTCATGTCGATGGCGTAGGCACGATTGTGGAACGGCACGACGATGCGCGCTCGGTGCGCCTGCGCATCGCCGCGGCTGACACGCTGGCGCGTTATATAGCCGCGAAAGGCTCCATCTGCGTCGACGGGGTCAGCCTGACGGTGAATGCGGTACACGGCGCCGAGTTCGAGCTCAATATCGTGCCGCACACCTTGCAGGAAACAACCCTGGGCGAGTTTGCGCCGGGCCGCCGCGTCAACCTGGAAGTTGATATCATTGCGCGCTATCTGGAACGCCTGTTGGAGAGCAGGATGGGTGGCGCGTAGCACCACCCGCCATTCCGGCACTCATATTGAGCATCGATAGGTTGCGGCACACTGCGCCTCCACCCATCCCACATTGAAACCGAGCCATGCAACTCAACAGCATCGAAGAAATCATCGAAGACATCCGCCTCGGCAGAATGGTCGTCCTCATGGACGACGAGGATCGCGAGAACGAAGGCGACCTGATCATGGCCGCACCGCTGGTGCGTCCTGAGGACATCAACTTCATGGCGCGTTACGGCCGCGGCCTGATCTGTCTGACGCTGACGCGCGAGCGTTGCGAGCGGCTGCATTTGCCGCTCATGGTCAGCGACACCAATGCCAAGCACTCGACCAATTTTACGGTGTCGATCGAGGCCTCGAAGGGTGTCACCACCGGCATCTCGGCGGCCGATCGCGCCGTCACCGTGCTCGCCGCCGTGGCGCCGAACGCGGTGCCTGAAGACATTGAGCAGCCCGGTCATATCTTCCCGCTGATGGCGCAGCCGGGTGGTGTGCTGACGCGTGCGGGCCATACCGAGGCAGGTTGCGATCTGGCGCGTCTGGCCGGTTTGGAGCCGGCATCCGTGATCGTCGAGATCCTCAACGAAGATGGCACTATGGCGCGTCGTCCCGATCTCGAAGTATTCGCCAAAGAGCACGGTCTCAAGATCGGCACCGTCGCCGATCTGATTCATTACCGCCTGGCCAACGAGACCACCGTGCAGCGCGTCGCCGAATGCGATCTGCCAACGCGTTTCGGCAGCTTCCGGCTGCATGCCTACCGCGATGTGTCGAGCGGGGCCCTGCATCTCGCGCTGACCCGCGGGGCGATCACACCCGAGCAGCCTGCGCTGGTGCGCGTGCATGTGCAGAATGCCGTACACGACATGCTCGATGTCGAAGTCGAGGATGGTTCCATGCCCTTGCACAGTGCTTTGCAGCGCATCGCGGAAGAGGGTGCCGGCGTGGTGGTGCTGCTGCGGCAGCGCGAAGATGACAACGATCTGGTGCGGCGCATCCGCGATTTCCATCTGCACGGCGGCCGCAGCGGCTTGCGCAACGAGACGGCATTCGATCTGCGTAGCTACGGCATCGGCGCGCAGATTCTGACCGACCTCGGCGTGCGGCGTATGCGCGTGCTGAGCGCTCCCAAGCGGCTGCACGGTCTGGCCGGTTTCGGCTTGGAAGTGGTCGAATATGTCGGTACACGCCAAGACTGATGCAATAGCACTCCATTCAAAACTACTCTATTCCCCCATCACTTGCTAGAATGCCCATCATTAACCACTGCGGAAACAGACTATGAGCGCCATCAAAACCATCGAAGGTGATTTCCAGGCCAGCGACGCGCGTTTCGCCATTGTGGTCGCGCGCTTCAACGGCTACGTCGTCGAGAGCCTGCTGGCCGGCGCCATCGACACGCTCAAGCGCCACGGTGTCGATGACAAGAACATCGTTGTCGCGCGCGTGCCGGGCGCCTTCGAGATTCCGCTCGCCGTGCAGCGCCTCGCCGCCAGCAAAAAGCACGACGCCATCATCGCCCTGGGCGCGGTGATCCGCGGTGCCACGCCGCACTTCGAATATGTCGCCGGCGAATGCACCAAAGGTCTGGCAGCGATCTCGCTGCAATACGATTTGCCGGTCGGCTTCGGCGTGCTCACCGTCGACAGCATCGAGCAGGCCATCGAGCGCGCCGGCACCAAGGCCGGCAACAAGGGCGTTGATGCCGCATTGTCCGTGCTTGAGATGGTCAGTCTGCTGCGCAATCTGTCGAAGTGACATCCATGTCATCCGCCGGCGGGAAGATCTCCAACAGTGCCCGCCGCCGCGCCCGCCGCTGTGCGGTACAGGCGCTGTATCAATGGCAGGTCAGTGGCAACGACCTCAGCGATATCGAAACACAGTTCCGCGCCGTGCCCGATAATCAGAAGGCCGACTTCGATTACTTTCATGAGTTGCTGCACCAGGTCCCGGCGTATGCCGACGAGTTGGACGCCGTCCTCACACCTTTGTTGGATCGACCCATCCCGGAACTCGATCCTGTCGAACGCGCCATCCTGCGGCTGTGCGCGTATGAACTGACGCATCGCCTCGACGTGCCATACCGCGTGGTCATCAATGAAGGCGTGGACCTCGCCAAGCTGTACGGCGCAGATCAGAGTCACAAATACATCAATGGTGTGCTCGACAGATTGGCGCGCGAGCTGCGGCCGGTGGAATTGCGCGGCTGATCAAATTTGTGCCTCAGTAGCGGAAGTGAAGGGTGCCTTAGGCTCTGATTCATACGTCGCTGAGAATGAAAGTCCCCTCTCCCTGCGGGAGAGGGCCAGGGTGAGGGGAATCAATGCGGTGCTCCCGCATCTTTGAGCCACACAGTCAAAATCTGGCAAGAGAATGCCGCTATTGACGTTCATCCCGGTGAAGAAACACACTCCCCCACATGCCACTCTCTGAATTCAATCTCATCGAACGTTACTTCGAACGCACGGACCGCACGCGCGACGACGTCGTGCTGGGCATCGGTGATGATGCCGCGTTGGTGCGTGTGCCTGATGGCATGGAGTTGGCGCTTGCCATCGATACGCTGGTCGTCGGCGTGCATTTTCTCGTCGATACCGACGCCGCATCGCTCGGCCACAAGGCCCTGGCCGTGAATCTCAGCGACCTCGCGGCGATGGGCGCGGAACCGGCCTGGGCGACTCTGGCGCTGACGTTGCCCGTAGCCAACGAACAATGGCTGGACGATTTCAGTCGCGGTCTGTTCGCACTGGCCGAGCGCTATAACGTGCAACTGATCGGTGGTGATACCACGCATGGGCCCTTGACGATCACCGTCCAGGCGCACGGCTTCGTTCCTGCGGGGCAGTCACTACGACGCGCCGGCGCGTGCCCTGGCGATCTCATTTATGTCACCGGCACACTCGGCGATGCCGGCCTCGCGCTGCTGGCCTTGCAGGAAGAAGTGAAGCTGCCGCTCAAGGACAAGATGTACGTGCTCGATCGCCTGAATCGTCCGGAACCTCGTGTCGCCATCGGTCAGGCACTGCGTGGTATCGCGCATGCCGCCATCGATGTCTCCGACGGACTCGCCGCCGATCTCGGCCATATCCTCGACGCTAGCCAAGTCGGTGCGACCATTCAAGTGGAACGCCTGCCCTTGTCGCCGGTGCTGCAGGAATACTTTCATATGATCGGCGGTTGGATCGTGCCGCTGGCCAGCGGCGATGATTACGAACTGTGCATTACCGTGCCGCCCGATAAACAGGCTGCGTTGGAGTTGGCCTGTGCGCAGCATGCTTGTCCCTGCACCTGGATTGGCAGCA
>JBGPWJ010000310.1:0-2363 GCA_041492115.1 Gammaproteobacteria bacterium | reverse complement strand
GGTTGTGGCCGGCTTCGACGGGGTCGCGTCGTACCGGGCCACGGGCGGAGGTACCTCGTGGTCGCGGCGCTGGGCGGTTCCCCTGGCCGACGATGACCACGTCTCTGCACTGGCCGTCGCGCCCGGCGGACAGATCGCGGTCGCGCTCCCCGCGCGGTTCGGACTGGCGCCGAATCGCGTGCAGCTCTTCGACGCCGACGGGAATCCCGGGCCCACCGTCGCGCTCGACGACACTGCCGACTTCCAACACCACGCGCGGCGGGGCATCGGCAAACAGAGAGGTCACAACCTGATTGATGCGGACGATAAAGTGGTCCTTGACCCAATCCTGCACGAAGCGATTCGGCGCGAGCAGCCGCAACTCATCGTGCTGCTCGATCGCATGCAGCGGCCTTATCCAGGTATTGAGTTGCTGTTCGGAGAGCTCGCCTTCCAAGTGGTCAAGGCACTGCTTCCATAATGAAGCTTCCACCAAATTTAGTCCCCAACGGCTGGTTCTTGGAATGGTTGAAGTGCGCAAGTCTATACGCGATCACGACACTTATCCACACCCCGCATTCTGCGTAAAAAAGCCTATCCATGCCGTTTTACAACTCAATAACAGAGACATAGGAAAGGGTGCATTAAATGAAAAAATATCAGCGCACCCAGAGCGTCTTGGCATTGACAAATTCGCGGATACCGAGCTGCGACAACTCGCGCCCATAACCTGAATCCCTGACACCACCGAAAGGTAAACGTGGATCGCTTTTGACCATGCCATTGACAAAGGCGCAGCCACAGATCAGCTGTCGGGCCAGTCGTTCCGCGCGCGCGGTATCCGCGCTCCACACACTGCCGCCCAGGCCAAAACGCGTGTCGTTGGCAATACGCAGTGCGTCGGCATCATCCCACGCATGCAACACCACAGCCACCGGCCCGAACAATTCCTCGTGATACGCGCGCATCCCGGGCTGCACGTTGCACAAGATCGAAGCCTCATAAAACGCGCCCGGCCCGGATCCGGTCCGGCAACCCGCGACCGCCGTTGCGCCCTGTGTCACGCTATCGAGGACCTGCTTGTGCAACTCATCGCGCAGATCGTGACGCGCCAGCGGCGCCAGTGTCGTGCGTTCATCGAGCGGATCACCGGGACGCAGTGCCCCGACAGCGGTCTTGAAACGCGCGATAAACTCATCGGCGATGCTCTCCAGCACGACGAAGCGCTTGGCGGCGATACAACTCTGGCCGGCGTTCAGATAGCGCGAGGTCACGGCATGTTGCACAGCCAGATCCAGATCCGCATCCTCCAGCACAATGAACGGATCGGAACCGCCCAGCTCCATGACCGATTTTTTCAGGTGCGCACCCGCCAGCGCCGCGACCTGCCGCCCCGCCGCCTCACTGCCGGTCAATGTGACGGCATGCACGCGAGGGTCGGCAATCACCGCAGCGACGCGCTCGGCGCCGATCAGCAGTGTCTGAAACACGCCGGCAGGAAAACCGGCCTCGACAAACAGCGCTTCGATCGCCAGCGCGCACTGCGGAACATTGGAGGCATGCTTGAGCAAGGCCGTATTGCCGGCGGCCAGCGCCGGCGCGGCAAACCGGAACACCTGCCAGAAGGGAAAATTCCAGGGCATGATGGCGAGCACCGTGCCCAGCGGCTGATAGGTGATCAGACTCCTGCTGGCATCGGTAGCGATGATCTCATCGGCCAGATAGCGCGCGCCCTGTTCCGCGTAGTGCTCGCACGCCCAGGCGCATTTCTCGATTTCACCGCGCGCCTCTTTAATGAGCTTACCCATCTCCAGGCTCATCAGGCGCGCCAACTGTTCGCTCCGCGCGCGCAAGACTGCGGCCGCGGCATTCAGCAAGCGGCTGCGCTCGTCCCAGCTGTGTTCACGCCACGCCGGTGAGGCCTCCGCCGCACGCTGCAACGCCTGTTCCAGTTGTGTATCGCTGCTGGGCTCGACGCTTTGCAGGGTACTTCCGTCGTACGGATTGATGGAACGAAAACTCATGCGCCACTCCCCGTTGTGCCGTATCGCAGGTAGTATAGCCGGATATGAAAAAATTGATTCAGTATGCTGCACTGCTGTGTGTTGTGTTGTGGATGTCGGAGACTGCTGGCGCCGAGATGAACCGGCAACGCCAGGATTTTTTGGCTGCACGGCAGGCCTACGACGCGGGCGATCTCAACACCTGGCAACGCCTCAGCGCCGACCTGAAGAACTACCCGCTGTACCCTTATCTGCGCTACCCCTATCTGCGCGACCGCCTCGATAGCGTCGCTGAATCGGAAGTGCTGCAGTTCATCGACCGTTACGGCGACAGCCCGCCGGGCACGCGACTGCGCAATGCGTGGCTCGTCAGCCTGGCGC
>JBGPWJ010000263.1:0-3551 GCA_041492115.1 Gammaproteobacteria bacterium | reverse complement strand
CACGAGGAACTGCGCCTGCCCGAGGACTTCGATTACGCCAACGTGGTCGGCCTGTCCAATGAGGTACGCCAGAAACTCACTGCCCACCGCCCACTGACGCTCGGCCAGGCGACACGCATCCCCGGCATGACGCCGGCGGCGATCTCATTATTGCTGGTGCATATCAAGAAGAAAGGCGGCATAGTGCGCTCGGCGTGAGTGACCTGCTCGCCGCGAGATGCTCTTTGCCAAAAAGCGCGGTATCATCCGGAAAACAATCTCAGCCTACGCTGAATAATTTAAAGAATCGTACTGACCTTTATTCGGAGTTGTCGATGTTCACCTGCCCCAACTGCAATAAACCCGGCATCAGCGCTCTTCACAAGGCCATGCTGGGCCCAGGCTCGCAAATGAAGTGCAAGGCCTGCGGCGAACCCGTGATGGTGCGCTTCAAACCCTGGCTGCTGGCGGCGACACCGGGCAGCTTGGTCATGATCGCCGCCTATTATCTCGTCAGTTCACACGCCCTGATGTATGGACTGTACACCGTCGGCTTCGCGATGATGATTGGGATGCATCTGGCCTGGGTGCCGCTGGAAAAATGCTAGCGTAGCAAGCGGCACCGCAGCCGTATCTGTTTCAATCTTTACACCGCCGGGTGGCGGTGTATCAGTTCCTTATCGGTTCGAACGGGGCCTGTTCGGAAAACACCCGCAGCCCGAATTGTTCAAGCCTCAAAAAAAGGCGCGGCGGTCACCCTAAGCGGGTGCCGCCGCGCTTTCATTCGCATCCTTCGTGTATCAGAACCGATAGATTGCTTCCAGTCCGAAGGAGTCCTGGGCGTCCGTGACATTGCCATCGGTCTTGAGGAACCCCTTACTGGCCGACGTGTCCGCGTTCGTCCAGTCGCGGCGTGCCTCGGCGCGCAGCTCGGTGTTTTTCGCCGGCATGTAGGCCACCGTCAGCGTGCCTTCCTTCCATTTTTGTGCCACGCCGGTACGGAAGCCGTCCTTGTCGTCGAAGGTCTCGGCACGCAGCGACACGCGCCACATGTCGTTCATCTTGTAGTTCAGGTAGCCAGCCAGACCGTTCCAGCGGGCATCGCTACCCACGGCAACGGCATCCTTCTGCTTGGCCCAGTCGTAGTTCATGGTGGCGCTGAGAGTATCCGTGATGTTGTAGGTGGCGACGATGTCATACAGATCGCGCCGGCCGGTGACAGCGGCTCCCGCGGATTCGTCGCCACTGTAGTACACACCCGCCACAGTCAGCGGTTTGACCGGTGTGGAACTGAAACCCAACTCAACGGTTTTGCCGGTGCCCTTGGTGCCGTCAGTCGCGGTGCTCTGAGCGGATTCCTTCAGCACGTCCCAACCGTTGTTCAGACCGGCGAACAGTTGCAGCGCGTCGCTGACCGTGTAGTAACCGCGCAGACCGGTGTGGGTGAAGGGAATGGCGTAACCGAACAGGATGGAGCGCGAGAAGTTCATGTCATCCGGGCTACGGATGACCTCGGCGCCGGACGCCGTCACGTACTTGCCCGCGGTCAGCATCCACGGGCCGGTTGCATAATGCAGGTAGGCCTGGGTGACGTCGAAGTCGTTTGTACTGTCCCCGGCACCCGCGGAATGGATGACCTTGGCATCGGAACCCGCGCCGAGTTCAACGAACCCGCCGAAGCCTTCGCTGGGCAGCGCGGAAACCGTCACATCGACCATGTGCAGATTGAAACTGTTGCGCTCGGTGTCGAACACACGATCAGCTGTACCGCTGCTGAAAGTGCCGTCGCCGGACAGATAGGTATAGGAAGTGTCCAGGTAACCGGCAATCGTGACGCCGGAGGCGCCCATGACCTGGGCCAGCGTGGGAATGCCGGGCTTCTGCGACATCTGCGGATCGTCCGCCAGGGCGGCGTGGGTCATGGCAAGCAGCACTCCGGCCGCGAGTGTATTCAGGCTAAAACGAGTCATGGAGCTTCTCCTCATGGCGTTATCGTCGTATCGTCGATTAAAAGGAATTGGTTGCGCGCCACAAACATGTAGCAAGAACGCAACCTTCCTGGATGGGAGATAGCAGGTCCCATGCCAGTTGTTTTTTTACCGTGAAATCAGCTCGCTGAGCACTGCTCTGGACTTTGAGGGAATGGTCGGTGCACCAAAGTTGGTGGCTGCGGCACTGTTATGCACTATCGGAGGGCGTTGCAGAGGATTGCGCGTGCAGCGCGTCGATTAGCTTGTCGTGAATGCCGCCGAAGGCGCCATTGCTCATGATCAGCACATGATCGCCGTGTTGCGCCTGCGCAAGCACCGCGGCGAGCAGCGACTCGATACTGGAGTGCACCTCGGCCTTGTCGCCGAGCGCTGTTGCGACCCCATGCAGGTTCCAGCCCAGATCATCCGGCTGATACAACAGCACCCGATCGGCGGCGGCGAGTGCCGGCGCGAGGTGATCCTTATGCACCCCCAGGCGCATGGTGTTGGAGCGCGGTTCCAGCAACGCGATGATGCGCGCCGTGCCGACGCGGCCGCGCAGTCCGGCCAGCGTAGCGGTGATCGCGGTGGGGTGATGCGCGAAGTCATCGTACACAGTGATGCCGTTGATCGTGCCGCGCACCTGCAGGCGGCGTTTCACGTTGCGGAATACGGCGAGCGCTTCGATGGCCAGCGCCGGCGGAACACCGACATGACGCGCGGCGGCGATGGCGGCCAGCGCATTGGCACTGTTGTGCGCGCCGAGCAGATCCCAGTGCACCTCCCCGACCTGCCGCTCACCGCAGATGACCGTGAAGCGGCTGTCGTCCGCGGTCAGCGATTGCGCCCGCCACAAACTCTCGGCGCTGCCGAAGCGTTCCACCGGCGTCCAGCAACCCATGGCCAGCGTTGCGGCGAGCGCGGCATCACCGCCATTGGCGACGATCAGGCCGTTACCGGGCACGGTGCGCACCAAGTGATGGAACTGGCGTTGAATGGCGGCGAGATCGGGAAAGATGTCGGCATGGTCGAATTCGAGATTGTTCAGGATCAGTGTACGCGGCCGGTAATGCACGAACTTGGAACGCTTGTCGAAAAATGCGGTGTCGTACTCATCGGCCTCGACGACGAAGAACGGCGCATTGCCCAGCCGCGCCGAGACGCCGAAATTCTCCGGCACGCCGCCGATCAGAAAGCCCGGCTGCAAACCGGCATGTTCCAGAATCCAGGCCAGCATGCTGGCCGTTGATGTCTTGCCGTGCGTGCCGGCCACGCCCAGCACCCAGCGACCTTGCAGTACGTGTTCGGCCAGCCATTGCGGTCCCGAGGTGTAGGGCAGGCCGCGTTCGAGCATATATTCCACCGCCGGATTGCCGCGCGTCATGACATTGCCGACCACCACGACATCCGGCGCCGGATCGAGGTGCGCGGGGTCGTAGCCTTCGCGCACGGCAATGCCCTGTTCGGCGAGCTGCGTGCTCATGGGTGGGTAGAGCTTGGCGTCGGAGCCGCTCACCGTGTGCCCGGCGGCGCGCGCCAGCAGCGCGATGCCGCCCATGAAAGTTCCGCCGATGCCGAGGATATGTATGTGCATGTCAGGTG
>JBGPWJ010000247.1:0-3917 GCA_041492115.1 Gammaproteobacteria bacterium | reverse complement strand
CCATGGTGCCGGTGCTGTCCATGCCCAGCGACGACATCACGCACCCGATTCCCGATCTCACCGGTTACATCACCGAAGGCCAGATCGTGCTGTCGCGCGATCTGCACAATCAAGGCGTCTATCCGCCGGTGCACGTGCCACCGTCATTGTCGCGCCTGATGAAGGACGGCGTCGGCAAGGATTTCACGCGCGAGGATCATCCGCACGTGGCGAGTCAGTTGTATGCCTCGTATGCGCGCGCGCTGGAAGTGCGCAATCTCGCCTCCATCATCGGCGCCGAGGAACTCGCCGAGTCGGACCGCCAGTTTCTGGCCTTCGCCGAGGCCTTCGAGAAGCGCTTCATTGCGCAGGGCGAGGATGAAGACCGGACGATTTTCGATACGCTGAACCTGGCCTGGGACCTGCTCTCGCTGCTGCCGCCCGATACACTGTCGCGGGTCAGCGAAGAAGAGCTGCGCAAGTATCATCATTATACGGTGGGCATGGTGACAGAAGTGGCGTGACCACAACAATAGCTGTGAGTGAGGCATGACGAATACAACGATGATCAGAGTTAAGTTCCCTCTCCCTGAGGGAGAGGGCCAGGGTGAGGGAGAGTAATGAGGGTAGCCTGGGTTGAACGGAGTGAAACCCGGGTTTCACTCCGTTCAACCCAGGCTACCCAGGCTGCGATAGGTTTACATGGCAAAGCGACTGAAAATTCCTCCCACCAAGAGCGCGCTGCTCGCGCTCAAGCGTCAGGTCGCGTTTCTGGTGCAGGGTCATGATCTGCTGGAGCGCAAGCGCGAACTGCTGACGCGTCTGGTGTATGAGCGTCTGGCGCAGTACCGCAAGCTGCGCAAGGAAGTGCGCACGGCCTTGGAGGAGTCCTATCACTGGCTGGGCGTGACGCACATGCGCATGGGCAGTCGCATGCTGGCGCAGACGGCGCTGGGTTTGAAACCCGCCATCACCATCAACATTCTGCCGCGCAGCAGCATCGGTGTGGAATATCCGGCGGTCAGCGCCGAGCCGCTGCCGCTGCAGCCCGTCGGACTGTTGTGGACCGATCCGAGCTTCGATGAATCGCGTGCGCGGCTGGTCAAGGTCGCCGTGCTGCTGGCGCGCCTCGGTGAAGCGGAAACAGCCTTGTGGCGTCTGCTCGCCGAACAGCGCAAAACCCAGAAGCGTGTCAACGGACTCAAGTACAACATCATCCCGCGTTATCGCGGCACCATCCGTTTCATTCAGGCGACGCTCGAAGAGGAGGAGCGCAATGCGCTGTTCCAGATGAAGGTGCTGCGCGAGCGGGTATCGTAGGGCAAGGTGATTGGACTCCGCGCGCCGGATGGCGTGGTTGAGATGGAGAGCTGTGGATACAAGAAGAACGGCACTTCAGTCATGCTGAAGTGAAACTGACAACCTGACGATCGGTGCTGAAATAGAGAACCCAGACTTGCGCTGGCAGACAGTGCCTGACAAGGTCGGCTATAATAATTACATCCCCCATAGGCGCGGAGCTCTCCGAGAAAATCACGCTGGGTAAAAACTCCGACTTGTGTGCCCGTCTTGACAGGAACCACGATGGCTACACTTCAGCAAAGTTCTGGCAACAGATAGGTATGAGGAGGTGGATGATGGACAAATCGATGATTAAAGGCATGGTAGTTGGCGCGGCCGCTATCACTGCCGTAGGCGGGATAGCGGGCTATCAGGTAAGCCACAGACAGCCTGCCTACGCTGAGGTCCTCAAGGCTGTGCCCGTAATTCAGACGGTCAAGATACCGCACGAGGTCTGCAAGGATGAACTCGTTTCCCACAAGGCACCGGTCCGGGATCGCGACCGCATTGCCGGTACTGCCATTGGCGCGGTGGTCGGCGGTTTGCTTGGCAATCAGATAGGAGGCGGCAGTGGCCGTACCGTGACAACCGTCGGAGGAGCCGCTGCCGGCGGATACGCCGGCAACCAGATCCAGAAAAACATGCAGGATTCCGATACGCAAACGACGCGGCGAACCCGCTGCAGAACGGAGTATGAGAGCCAGAAGAAGGTGATGGGTTACGACGTCACCTATCGCCTGGGCGATAAACAAAGTGTCGTGCACATGGATTACGACCCGGGCGATCGTATCCCGGTCAAGGATGGCCAGCCTGTTTTGACCAGACCTAAGCTACCCGATAATAATTCGTGACGACCCCAGTTCCGGGAACAGGAAGTATTAAAGTGTAGTAGTCGCAAGTTGATCTGAAGTTACCGAAACATAGCGGTGTTGATCGTGTGCGGCGTGTGTCTGCCGGCAAATACTGTTGCAACCGGAATGGATTATATCAGCGTCGCGCGGCCGCGCTAGCGATCCGAATGGTCGCGGTCCGGTGCGATGCGGTCGCGCACGCGTTGTTTCAGTTCCTTGGCTTCCGGGAAGCGACCCTCCAGTCTGCGATCCCATACCGTTTCGCCATCCACGGTGACGTGGAATACGCCACCAGTGCCGGGTGTCAGGGTCACGCTGCCGAGTTCGTCGCGGAAGGTGCTGAGCAACTCCTGGGCGAGCCAGGCGCTGCGCAGCACGAAGCCGCATTGATTACAGTACTCGATTTCGACGTGCGGCGCTTTAGGCATGAGGATCGGCCACGGCGGAAAAGGCGATTATAAAATAAAACAGGTCCGGCAGGCTGCGCAGCCAGCCCGCCGGACCTGCGGTGACGGTCACGCACTAAAGGGCGCGCAGAAACTCCACCAGGTCCTTCTTCTCCTGTTCGCTCAGCCGGGTTTCGAGCACCATATTAAAAAACTCCACGGTGTCCTCGAGGGTCAGCAGGCGACCGTCATGCAGATAGGTGGGCGAATCCTTGATGCCGCGCAGCGGGAAGGTCTTGATGGGACCATCGGCGCTGGCCATCTCGCCATTGATCATGCGCGGCGTGTAAAAACGCTCCACTTGCAGGTTGTGCATGGTGTTGTCCGTGTAATAGGGCGGTGTATGACACTCGGCGCATTTGCCTTTGCCGAAGAACACCGCTTGGCCACGCAATTCGGACTCGTTGGCTTTGCGGGGGTTGAGCTTGCCGTCGATGCCGAGCTTGGGGGCCGGCGGGAAATCCAGCAACTCCTGGAACTCCGCCATGAAATGCACCTGGCTGCCGCGCTCCAGAATGTTGACGCCCTTCTTGGTGGCGGTCACCGGGTCGCCGTCGAAGTAGGCGGCGCGCTGTTCGAATTCGGTGAAGTCTTCCACCGATTTCAAGGCGCGCTGCGAGCCGAATAGCCGCTGGATGTTCACACCGCGCAAACTCGGCGTCTCGATGCGGTGGCGGAATGGCTGCGGCCTGATGTCGCCGACCAGATGACTGGCGGCATTGGTATGGCCGTTGGCATGACAGTCGAAGCAGGCGACGCCGAGGCTCGGGCGTTCCGAACGGCGGTCTTCGGTCTGGTTGAACTGCTGCTGCGGAAACGGGGTCAGCAGCAAACGTAGGCCTTCAATCTGTTTGGGGTTCAGGATGCCGTTGAACAGTTCGTAATAATTATCGAGGGTCACCAGCTTGCCCTGCGAGACATCGCCGAGGTCGGG
Source organism: Gammaproteobacteria bacterium (assembly GCA_041492115.1). GTDB lineage: Bacteria > Pseudomonadota > Gammaproteobacteria > JBBQDK01 > JBBQDK01 > JBBQDK01. The sequence continues at coordinate 366 of JBGPWJ010000247.1, read as the reverse complement.
CCGCGTGGTCAGATAAATGGGCGCTGGGAACTCGGGTAGGAAGCGGTTCGGCAGATCGAAGTCCAGATCGAAGCGGGTGAGATCGCGGCCCTCTTGCTTCTTGATCTCCTTGATCTGAAAATCCGGGAAGACCATGCCGCCTTCCGGATGGTTGGGGTGCGGGAGCGGGAAGAGTCCAGCCGGCCACAGATCTTTCTGGCGAATCTCCTCGGGGCTCATGGCCGCGAGTTTGTCCCAGGTCATGCCCGCAGGCAGTTTGACGCGCACGCCTTCCTGGATGGGTTTTCCGCTGGACATGGTCACGCCTTTAGCCGGGCGATCGCTGAGATCGTAGCGTGCATTCAGCAGGGCCTTCTGCCGCTCCAT
>JBGPWJ010000105.1:0-8679 GCA_041492115.1 Gammaproteobacteria bacterium | reverse complement strand
GCATACGGTTGGGATCGGACAAGGGCGCCATCCACAACGGGTGCAGCAATTCCTCGAAGCCGAAGACACTGCCGTAGAGCGCGCCGAACAGCATGGAGGACAGCCCAATCGTCACCACGAAGACGCTGAAAGTTTTGATCTTGCGGTGCAGCAGCACACCGCCAATGACGATCACAGCACCGTGCCCGACATCGCCGAACATCATGCCGAACATGGCCACGAAACTCAGCGCGAACAGCAGAGTCGGATCGAACTCGCCGTATCGAGGTACGCCGTAGTTGCGCACCAGGGCGTTGAAGGAATGCAGGATGCGCGGATGACGCAGCGCCGATGGCACTTGGCTATGCTCCTGCGGTAACGGGTCACGGGCACTGAGCACGAAACGCTGCTGCAGGCGCTGGCGCAGACCATCGTGCAGGCGCGTCATCTCGCGCGCCGGGACCCAGCCGCTGATCAGCGTCAGCGCGCCGCGCCCGCGCAGCGACTCGCCCAACTCCGCCAATGGTGCGGCCAACATCAGGGTATGCCCGGCGGCAACCAACCGGTCCTTGAATTCCTGGCGGGTGTTTTCCAGCATGCGGCATTGCGTGGTATTTTTCTCCGCCACCTGTTCGCGGCGGCGCAACAGTTGTTCGCGAACCTTCTCCGGCCGATCCCTGAATTCGGGTGGAATCTCCAGTGTGCGCCAGCCGGCGGCCTGCAGCACGGCATCGATCTCGCCCTCCTTTCCCGTGTGTCCGGCGGCGATCACCTGCGCCATTGTGCCGAGCGTGAGGAAGGGTGTAAGCAGGAATCCTGTCAGACTCAAGGCCTCTTCCATTCGCTTCAGATTGTCCACCGGCACTGTCCCCAGGCGCACATCGAGGAAGGTCTTGCCGCGTTGCAGCAGTTCCAGATCGATGTCCAGGGCCTTGAATTTATCCAGCGTGTTCAGCAATTGATCGATATGCTTGTGCTCGTCATCGATGTGCCGCAGGCCTTCCTGGCATTCGGAACACTTGGCCCACACCTGTTGCAGCCATGTTTCGGTCACCTCGAGTTCCGACTCCGGCACGTGCCGCACCTGCTCCCGTGACATCGGGCTCATGGGCAGGCTGCAATGCGCCAGTATCCTGTCCAGATAGGATTGCGCGCTGCGGTAAAGTTCGCGGTAGCGCTCGCCGGGAAATTCCGGCAGTTCCTCCTGTAGCACGCTGGCGGTTTCCGGATTGAAGGTGCCGCACTCGGCCAGTACCAGCGCCGCCAGTGCGGCATCGTCACTGAGTACCTGCACCGCGACGCGTTTCATTTTCAGTGGCAGCAGCATTGCATTGGCTCCGCTTCAGCCCAGCGCCGCACGGCTGCCGTGCGACTCGGCCTCGTCCAGCGCCGTCAGCGGTGCCCACAATGCCAAGCGGATCGTGTCCGGTTTCATGTGCAGTTGCTTGCCCTTCAGTACCGCGTGCAGCTGCAGCAGGTCCCGTTCGCGCAGCACCAGATAGGCGAAGGCGCGTGCCAGATTGAAGGCGGTACGGCGCAGGATGGCTTCGGCGATAATGCCGATCTGTTCTTCCAGCAGGCGATCAACGGTGGTGGTGCAGCTGGCACGTTCCAATTCGCGCGCCAGCGGGTCCGGCAGATTGGCGAGCACCTCCTCGAAACTGCCGAGCTGCGCGAGCGCCTGCAGCTCCGTGCTGCGCAGCCGGTAGCCGCCCGGAATCAGAAGAAAATAGGCTTCCGCCGCCGTGAGGTGATAGGCGAAACGATAGCGCAGCAACCAGATCAGATTGAAGCGATCAAGAATGGCGCCCACCAGGCGACGCAGTATGCGCCGGTCATTGGCAGCGAGCGCTGTGACACGCTTGCTGAGTCCCGACAGGTAACGCCGGTCCATGGCGGCATCGAGCGCGAACAGACCCTGCTGCTCCTCGTAGATGCGCCGTGCCTGGCGCGCGATGTCCGCATACGGCGTCACCTCCAGGCGACGCAGCAATTCCGCCACATCCTCCGTGCGCAGCAAGTCATCGAGAGGCAAGGTCGCGAAGGCACCGATGTCGAGCAGTTGTCCGCGGATCTTCTCCGCCGGCTGCTCGGCCATCTTGCCGCGGATGATGGCCTTGAGATTGGACAGCTCGAAACGCCGGGCCCAGTACACCAGTAGTTCACGCGGCACGCCGGACAGCGCGCGTGCCAGCACCGTGAAGTCCGCCACCAGCGCATCGATCAGCCATTGCTCCAGCACGGCGGGATCATCCGGCCAGTGCTCGCCGGCAAATTCCAGACCGGCGCTCTGCAACAACGCGTTTTCCTGCTCCGGCAGACAGGTGATCAGCGTTTCCAGCCCACCGGTGGGTAACAGTTGTCCGGCCAGCACCGAGACGCGGGCATGCAGGTAGGCGTAGCTGGCGGTGGCGCCAGTCATGGTCATTGACGCGCCGGATCGGTAATCAGGCCGATGGCCGCCTCGATCGCCTCGCGTTCACGTCCCTCCGCCACCATGCGCAGTTCATTGCGGCGCTCGTCGTAGCGGCGCCGCAGCTCGGCGATGGACTGCGTCGCGCGTTCGTCGATTTTCTGCAGATGCGACTGGTACAAGGCCGGCAGCCGCGCAGCGAACGACTGCTCCGCCGCCTGCGCCTCGGTGCGCGCATCGCGGATCAGTTGCTGGTAGCGGGCATTGGCCTCTTTGACGAGCGCCTCGGCCTGCAATTCCGTGTCGAGCAATTCTTTGAGGACGTCTTCCATTGCAACGGCTCCAAATTACCGGACCTGAATGATTTACCGCGAAGGACGCAAAGGCACGCGAAGAATTGCATAAATACGCGTCACGACCTTGCTTCTCATTGTAGTGGATGACGCATCACCAACAATACGGCGAACGTTGACCTATCGCAAATGTGCTCCAGAAACATCTATAACCACGGAGTAATAGCGGTAAATCATTCTTCACAGGACGGTGAATTTCTCCGTCGATTCGTTGTAGCGCACCAGCAGATACCAGACCAGCAGAATGACGGCACTGAGCAGGTACACACCACCCCAACCGCCCAGCATGTCGGGCAGATAGGCCTGGTAACCGACCTTGGTGACATCGACCATCCGATCGAGATCGGTCTCGCGCACTAACAGGCCGGTCTGCTTGGCGATGGCGCTGAAGGTCGAGCCGATCCAAGCGAAGAAGAACACCGCCACCCAGAGTTTGAGATGGCCTTCGCCCATGCGCCACATCGAACCGGTGGCGCAGCCACCAGCGAACACCATGCCGATACCGAAGATGACACCACCGCTCAAGGAGCCGAGCCAGAAGGTCGGCGGGATGGCCAGAAAGGGATCGACGGTCTTATGTTGCAGGAGCAGCGATGAAACCGGAATACCCACCGCCAGTGCCAGGATCATGGCCTTGGTCATCTCGCCTTCGGCGGTCATGAACGGTTCGCGGAAGGCGCGCGCCGTGCAGAAGCGCGAACGGTGCAGAATGAATCCTTGCGCGAAACCGGACAGAATGACGATGCCGCGCGCGACCAGTTTCTCGTCCGCCGAGCCGTACCAGGATGAAGCCCACCAGACCATGCCGGCGAGCACCGCGAAACCAAGCCAGGGCGACAGGCTCTTGGGTGGCGCAAATTCCGAACGCGCCGGCGGCTGCGTGCCCCAGGTGATATTTTCCATGGCCCAGAGCAGCGCTTTCAAACCGATGAACGCACCGAGCAGCAGGCCCGCCCACATCGCCCAGCCGGCCGGCGACTGAAACATCAACGGGGTGAAGAAACCGCCCGTCGTACAGCCGCCGGCCAGTGAGGCGCCGATACCCATCAGTGAGCCGCCAAGTGCTGCATTGACGTACTCCTGCCTGGGCGGACGGCGCACCGCGAACTGCCGTGACAGCAGCGCGGCCGAAAATGCGCCGAGGATGAGACTAATATCCATCAGCGAAATGCGCTGGATTAACGGATTCTCCAGTTCTTCTTTGATGCCCAGCAATGAACCAAGACCGAGCAAGGTATTGAACCAGTCACCCCACAATTTCAAGCCACCGAACACGCCCCAGAACAGGCCGCTCAGCAGCAGAATGGAATTGACCATCACCAGCAGCACCGCGCCGAGATAGGGCGACCATTCGTTGACCAGGATACTGTTGTAGTCTTCACGCAGGCCGGCCAGCCAACGCGAGGGTGCGCGTTCGGTCGCGACATTGTGATCGACTGCTGCTGTTGTGTTCATGGCGTATCTCCATTGCTATGCCACCAAACAACTCCCTCTCCCCCGCTTCGGGGGAGAGGGTTGGGGTGAGGGGGCTATGACGTACTACTTACCCTCACCCTGGCCCTCTCCCACAGGGAGAGGGGACTTACATATTGAGTGATGAATGGCTGTGTATAAAATCACAGCAAGTGACGACTCTCCTTACGCCTTCATCACCTCGACAAACGTTTCGTGCATCGCCTGGTTGTTGCTGATCACATCGGCATGGGATTGCATCAGCAACTGGTCGGGCGCGCCCTTGCGGTAGGCCAGTTTCTGGCCGGCCGCTTCGCTGCCGAAGCCGTGGCAGAGGAACACCGTGTCCTTGCGGATCTTGGTCGTGACCAGTGCTTTGACACGCGCCTCGCCGACAGCGCTCTTGACTTTGACATAGTCGCCGTTGGCGATGCCTTTGCCGCGTGCCACCTCCGGATTGATCCACAGTTCGTTCTCGGGATAGAGATCATGCAGCCAGGCGTTGTTCTGGTTCGCGGTGTGTGTGAACCAGGCATGACGGCCGGTGACCAGGCGCTGCTTGCCGGATTCTTCCTTGGGTGGCTCGTAGACCGGCAGCGGCGGATAACCGTTGCGCGCGAAGCGTTCCGAGACGAACTCGACCTTGCCGGACGGCGTGTCGAACTTTTTCTTGCCGCTGCGGAAGTCGCCGATCGTGTACTTGATGTCCGCTTCGGTCCAGAGGCCTTCACGCTGCAGGGTGGCACGATCCACCGGCGCGCCCTTGAGCTGCGCGTCGATGTACTGGTCCATGGTGAAGTTGAAGGCCTCGGTGAGCGGCGTTTCGAACTTTTGTTTCTTGTCGAGACGCACCGCAATGCCCTTGAGCATTTCGAGCAAGGTCTTGGCTTCATGCTGCGGCCGCACCACCGGCTGGCGCAGGGCGATGAACTTCTGCCGTGCCGTGGTCGCCCAGAGCGGATCGAGGCGTTCCAGATAAGTGGTCTCCGGCAGAATGATGTCCGCCATCCAGGCGGTCTGCGAAGGTTGAATGTCGATGGCGCAGATGAAGTCCATCTGCTTGATCATCTGCATGGTCTTGGCGCTGTCGTGCACCGCCGCCACCGGGTTCTGGTGATACACCATCCAGCCCTTCATCGGATATTTGCCGGTACCGTCCAGTATGGCGTCACGCAGACTTATATAGCCGCCGTCCTCCGGATTGCCGAGCGGAAAGCGCTTGTCGAACTCATCGAAGCGTGGTGAAACATCCACCGGGTCCATGGCCCAACTGAAACTGCCGAGCTTGGCCTTGTTGCCATTCATATAGAGCGCACCCGGCGCGTCGAAGCCGCCGAGCAGTCCGGCGAGCATGGCCGTGGTACGGCGGAACTGGGTGTCGTCGGTGTACCAGGAGGTGCGCCGGCCCGGGAAGATCACCACGGCCGGCGCGGCGGCCGCCATCTCGTGCGCCAAGGTGATGATGGTCTGCGCCGGCACATCGGTCTCTTTCGCCGCCCACTCCGGTGTGTATTGCGCGACATGCGTCTTGAGTTCCTCGAAGCCGACGCTGTAGTTCGCCACGAAGTCCTTGTCGTAGAGCTGTTCGCTGATCAGCACGTTCATCACTGCCAGCACCAGCGCCATGTCGGTGTGCGGTCGGATCGCGATCCACTGACCCTTGCTGGCGGTGATGGTCAGGCGTGGATCGATCGACACCAGCTTGGCGCCCTTCTCGATCGCCTCGATGAGTTCGATGTTGTAGGGCAGTTCAAAGGATTCAAGACGATTGGCACCGAACATCACAATGTATTTTGAATGTGCGAGATCGGCATCCGGCACGCCGCCCAGCGTCGCGTAATAACCGACCTGCCGCGACGCCAGGCACAACGTGGCGTGACGGGCAAAATTGGGCGTGCCCATATAGGTGCCGAATTTGATGAACAGCTGTTCGGTAAGATCGGTCGTCGAGGAGAACAGTAACGACTTGGCGCCGTACTTGTCGATGATCTTCGACAGATTGTCGGCGACGTAATCATAGGCCTCGTCCCAAGAGGCACGCCGCCACTTGCCCTCGCCGCGCGCACCGACGCGGATCATCGGGTACTTGATGCGGTCCGGATCATACAACGCCATGATGCCGGCCTGGCCCTTGGCGCAGGTGCCGCCGCGCGACAGCGGGTGACGCGGATCGCCTTCGATCTTTTCCAGCACGCCATCGACGACGCGGCACTGGATACCGCAACGGTTGACGCACATATTGCAGACCGAGGGGATAACCTGACCCTTGCGCCAAGCCACGGTGCTGTGCGGAACGACATCGGCCATTGCACGGAAGGAGCGCATGCCCAGCGCGGCACCACTGGCACCGGCGCACAGACCCAGAAAGCCGCGCCGGCTGAGCGCCAAACCGTTCTTTTCTGTTCTGTCAGTGTTCATGTGACACCTCCGCTCCTGCATACCGCACACTACTAAGAAACCACCGACCTGCCCCCTCTCCCCTCGAGGGAGAGGGTTGGGGTGAGGGGGCAACGTTGGCACTGAACTGATTACCCTCACCCTGGCCCTCTCCCAAAGGGAGAGGGGACTTACTCTGCGAGCTACTGCTCACTCACACGACGCCGGCGTATCCGAATCCTTGGCACCGCCCACCACGAAGCCACGCACGTTGGCCGCGGCTTCCGCATCCGGCATGGTCAGGAACTTCTCCGCGGCCTTATTGCTGCCTTTGATAGTATCGCGATAGGCGTGGCTCAGGTAATAACTGACCTTGGGATTGGTCTTGCCGGTCGCGTCGTGCTTGTCGGCATCCAGGTAAGCCTGCCACTCTTTCATGGTACGGGTATTGGGCGGAATCGCCTTGCCGACACTGGTCATGTGGCAAACGGTGCAGATCATCTTGAAGTAAACCTTGCCGACCTTCTTGTTCGCTTCAGCGGCCGCGGCGTTGCCGGACAGCCCGATCAAAAGCGCCGCCAACACCACACCCACCACGATCGATACACGCTTGTTCACGACACACCTCCTCTGACTGGGATTCTCAAACCTTGCCCTGCTGTTTCAATTCCGTGTACCACTTCGGTCTGTGATGCTTGATGAATTCTTCATCCAGATACCCGCTCTTCATGCCTTCCAACGACTGCGGCAACTCCACCAGCGCGTAATAGATGTGCGCGGTCAAACCGATCCACACCAGGCCGACGAAAAAGCCATGCGCCACCAGCGACCAGCGGAATACGCCCGAATCGATCATCAGCCCGGTGAAGAGGAACAGGAAGAACATCACGGTGCCGGTCAGCATGATCAGTGCACCGGATGCCAGGATCATAGTGCCGAGCAGGCGTTGCGCGCCGTTGTAACGACCGGCGGGCGGCAGTGGTACTTTCTTGAACAGGCCGAACAGTTGACCGAGCTCCAGGCCCATCGACCAGGCATCGGCGATGATCGCGCCGGGCGTGATCGACAGCACACGCTTCAGAAACGGCCAGACCACTTCACGCCAATTCAGTGCGGTAAACAACACCAGCACGCCGGACCAGATCAGGCCAAGCATGGAATGACTGATGATCAGGTTGAACTGTCCGCCGATGGCATTCTGCATCCATTCCGCGAAACCGTACGGCATGAAGCGCAGATCGCCGCGGATGATGCCCAGACCGGAGATGGTCAGCACCAGCCAGCACACAGCATTGAACCAGTGCAGTGCGATCACCTTGCCGGGTCGCGCGTAAACCATTTTGTGCTCAGCGTTCGTGTTCATGTTGAGCCACCTCCTCTCTGCGCGTGACCAGCTTCATGATGCCGGCCACACCGAACAACCCGACCATGCCGCCCAGGCCGATCTTCATGCCGGGATTGACGCCATCTTCCAGCACTCCGGCCGCCAAGGACTCGCCTTTACGCTTCGGCAAAACCGAGGCGTCGAACTGTGTGTTCGCCGAGTAATACAGATTGGGACCGATGTTGATCTCGTCGGTAGTGAGGCGCTTCCAGCCGCCTTGCGCCAGTTGCTGACTGACAGCCGAGTTCGGATCGTTGGCATCGCCGAAGCTCAGTGCGCGCGTGAAGCACACGGACACGCAGGCCGGTTCGCCGCCGGCATCGATGCGCGGCTGGCAGAACGTGCACTTGGAAATCATGCCATCGGTGGGATCGCGGAAGCGTGCGTTATACGGGCAGGCCGGCACACAGAACTCGCAGCCGGTGCACAGATGCCGATCCACCAGCACCAGACCGTCATCGCGCTTGTACGACGCGCCGGTCGGGCACTCGTGCACACAGGGTGGATCGTCGCAATGCTGGCAGCGGCCGGACAGGAAGGCCAATTGCGGCAGACCATTGGGATCGGTGTATTCGACTTCGCTGACCCAGTTGCGCGAGTGGCCCAGCGGCGTGTCCCACTCCGAACGACAGGCAACGATGCAGGCTTTGCAATTGACGCATCGCAGACTGTTTACCAGCATCACATATTTCTTGCTGCCCATACGAATAACCTCCGTTGGG
>JBGPWJ010000133.1:0-7189 GCA_041492115.1 Gammaproteobacteria bacterium | reverse complement strand
GGTGCTCTCCAGTTTGGTATGCCCAAGCAATAGCTGTACTGCGCGGAGATTTCCGATCAATCCAGCTATTGTGCGTCTGAGCGTGTGTGAGGTACCTTCGCCCCACCGCACCTCCCATCCAATAAATATTTCAGATGGTTACCCACTAAGTAGTTATAGCTTAGCTACGGGCGAAAACCGACCCGTTGGAGACATGTCTGATGAGGTGAAATAATTGCTTGGAAGCAGACATAATGATTAGGGAGCGTATCCGTTTCTCAACACTTGAGGTGCCCAGATGAAACTTTATTACAAACCAGGCGCTTGTTCGTTGTCGCCACACATCGTGCTCAACGAAGGCGGATTTACCTACGATACGGAGCGGGTTGATCTTGCCACCTGTAGAACGGAAACGGGCGCCGATTACAAGACGATAAATCCCAACGGCTACGTCCCCGCCCTGGTTCTGGATGACGGGCAAATACTTACCGAAGGTCCTGCCATCGTCCAGTATCTGGCCGATCTTGTGCCGGAAAAGCGGCTTGCCCCGGCAGCCGGTACAATGGAACGTTATCGGCTGATGGAGTGGCTCAATTTCATTTCTACCGAGCTGCACAAGAGTTTTGGAGCGTTGTTCAACCCAAAGTCGCCAGATGCCTGGAAGGACGTAGTCAAGAAGCAATTATTGCCCCGGCGTATCGACTATGTGAGCCTTCGGCTCGACGGTATGGCCTGGCTGATGGGCAACGATTTCAGCGTGGCCGATGCCTATCTCTTCACCGTGCTGGGGTGGTGCAAGCATGGCCGGTCCTCACTGACTACCTCGGACGTGTCGTCGCGCGTCCCGCAGTGCAGGCAGCACTCAAGGCCGAAGGGCTGATCTAACAACGTGCCCGAGCTGCTGGCGCAATAAGTGGAGCATCCGCTTTGTCCGGAATAGAATCGAAAGCCGACACGTGCTAGCAGATGTGGTTTTGTCTCTACCCGACCCGAAGCGGCCAGTCGCGACGGGGTGCAGAATTTCCGAAACCGGTCATCATAGGGCTACGGGTAATTGACCTATTGCGCCCAACTCAAGTCGAAATCCCACTTGTATGGCTGTTCAGATTATTAGGCCAGTTCTATGCGCAGATTCTCTGCGCGCAATGACGTTCAGCTCACATTCATGTCCGCGGGCTAAACTGTTGCTCAACGGTACTGCGGCGAGAGAAATCTAAGGCGCATCAGTCGACCGCTTAAGAGTCATAGAGCTGGCTCCGTTTGTTTGAACTGTCTTGCCCTGTTTGATAAGTAATGGAATGGTCGCCCCCACCTTACACGGCATCGAAGTGTCACAGCGGAAGCGTGAAGCAATACTCTCTGATATGGAGAGGTAAGATCAGTATCGAGTTTCGGGTACATAACATAACCAGGAGACTGAAAATGAAAATGTACAGGATGCTATATGTCGCGTTACTTATCGCGCCTCTGCTCACCGCCTGCGTAGTGGCACCCACAGGCCGAGGCTCTGAATACGTTGTGGCGCCAGCGCTGCCACTGATTGTGGAATTAGGCGTAGAGCCATACTACTATCACGGCGGTTATTACTATTATTACCACAGTGATCGCTGGAGTTACTCAAACGCAAGAACGGGGCCTTGGAGAGATCTACCCAGGGATCGCTACCCTAGAGAGACCAGGTATAAAGGCCGTGGTGATGGCCAGGATGGTCGCGGTGATGGCCGGGACAGTGGTCGCGGTCATGACTACCGTGACCGGAATTAGACCGCACCTTTTCGCTCGATTACCGGGTCACACATCTCGACAGAAAGCGGCTGGGCCTGCGCACCTGTGAGGGACGCGCAGCCGCCCAGCATGCCCAGGCCTAATGTCAGCTCTGCAAGGCGCAGGAGAGTGCGCAGATTGTATGACCGCCTCGGCCAAGTAGCAGCCCCTCATGCCATCACTCTGACTGTTCTTGGCCGTGTTAAGACATTCACGATGTGGTTAGGGCCAACCTTGTCAGACACCGTCTGCCACACAAGCCTGATTTACTACAGGTAATGTCTATTCCATTTCCCGTGCAGTCAGTTCCCGTTGACGCCGCTCAGCTTCCTGTTCACGGGCATGGTCGATTACCTGCATGACTTTTGCCACATCGGCATCCACGGTGCTGCGCTCAAAGCGTCCGGTAAGTGGAGTGTCAGGCTGGAGCTTGCCGCTGACATAAAGTCCCCAGATTTCTTTGCCGTAGTCGGTTTTCAGTAACTCCGGGGCGAAACGGCCGAAATAAGTTGTCATATTGTCAACATCCCGCTCCAGCATCATGCCCGCGCTGTTATTGCCTGCGGCATTGACAGCTTGTGGCAGATCGATAATGACGGGCCCTTCCTTATCAACCAACACGTTGAACGGCGATAAGTCGCCATGGACAAGACCCGCGCAGAGCATACGCACTATTTCTGCAATCATCCGAGCGTGATACTCGCGCGCCTGCGCGCCGGTCAAGGTCAGATCATTGAGTCGTGGCGCGGCGTTGCCATCGACGTCCGTGACCAGTTCCATCAACAGTACGCCGTCGACAAAGCCATAGGGCTTAGGCACGCGCACACCGGCGGTGGCCAAACGATACAGCGCATCCACCTCTGCATTGAGCCAGGCCTCTTCCGACTCTTTTTGCCCGTAACGGGTACGTTTCCCCATGGCGCGGGCCTGGCGGCTGTTTTTAACCTTGCGCCCTTCCTGATACTGCACGGCTTGCTTGAAGCTGCGCTGGTTCGCTTCTTTATAAACCTTGGCACAGCGTATCGCGGCGCCACAGCGAACCACATAGACCTGCGCTTCTTTACCACTCATCAACTGGGAGATAACCTCATCGACCAAGCCATCGTCGACCAGCGGTTTCAATCTTTTGGGTACTTTCATGGGGGCTTTATACGCTGTCGAGAGGTGCGATGGAATAGAAAAAATGGGCGGAACCGAAAACGAATGTATTGTGTTGCTGCGCAACGCTTGGTGGGTTACGCAAACTACGCTAACCCACCCTACATCTGCATAAGAATGCTCACTCTCCCGGAACCTTCACCGCAGCACGCCCGGCGGCGGTTTGTAGCTGTCCAGCACATGCAAATAATTGACCCGCTCGAAAGCGGCCGGGTCCGACGCATGTTGGTAGCTCAGGCTGCCTTTGAGTTGCGCAACCGAGTCGTATTCGTGGGCATCCAGCCAGTCGTTGAGTTCGCGTTTGATCACGCCGAGGTGTCCGGGGCCCTGTTTCAGCAAGGCGCTGCACATATGGGTGACATCGGCGCCGGCGAGTAGCATCTTCAGCGCGTCCTCGCTGGTGTGAATGCCGCCGGTGGCGGCGATCGACAAATGCACGCGGCCATAAAGCATCGCCACCCAGCGCATCGCCAGGCGCGCCTCGACGGATGTAGACAGTTGCAGGTGTGGCGTGATCTTCAGTGTCTCAAGATCAATGTCCGGCTGGTAGAACCGGTTGAACAGCACTACACCGGCGGCCCCGGCCTGTGCCAGGCGTTGCACCATGTGGGCGATGGCGCTGAATTGCGACGACAGTTTCACGGTGATGGGAATTTTTACCTGAGTGCACAACTCGCGCACCAGCTCCACGTAACGGTTTTCCACGCTCTCGCCCGATTCTTCGATATTGGCGGCGACGTAGTAGACGTTCAGTTCCAATGCATCGGCGCCGGCGGCTTCCAGTTCGCGGCCATGCATCACCCAACCATTCAGTGAAATACCATTGAGGCTGGCGATGACCGGGATCGACAGAGACGCCTTTAGCAGAGTGAGCTGGTTGAGGTACTGCTCCAGACCGCTGAAGTAGACATCGGGTTGCGGTAGAAAGCTCTGAGCCTCGGCGTTTCCGATGCCCTGGTCGTGCAGGAAGCGCAGCATCTGCTCCTCTTCCTGGCGCAGTTCCTCTTCGAACAGCGAATACATGACGATCGCCGCGGCACCGGCATCTTCGAGACGTCGCGCGCTGTCGAGATCGCGTGACAGTGGCGAGGCGGACGGTACCAGCGGGCTGCTCAGTTCCAGGCCGAGATAACGGGTGCGCAGATCACTCATGGCCGCTCTCCTTTTCGGTAGCTAGTGGCGTGGCCGTCTCCGCTGCCGTCTCCCAAGGCAGTCCGGCGAGCTGTTCGTAATGATGAAAGCGCTCTTTGACCTGCGCCTGCGATTGCGCCAGGAAACGTTCCGCGTCTTCAGGATGCGAGCGCCACAGCATGCTGAAGCGGGTTTCGTTCTTGATGAAGTCGCGATAGGGAATCGACGGCGCCTTGGAATCGAGCCGTAACGGATTCTGGCCCTCGGCGGCGCGGCGCGGATCATAACGGAACAACGGCCAGTGACCGCTGTCGACGGCCAGTTGCTGCTGCTGATGGTTGAACGACATGTCATAGCCGTGCGCGATGCACGGTGAATAAGCGATAATCAGCGAGGGCCCATCATAGGACTCGGCCTCGATGAAGGTGCGCAACGTCTGAACGTCCTTCGCCCCATAGGCGACATGCGCGACGTAAACGTTCTCATAGGCCATGGCGATCTGCGCCAGATCCTTCTTGGCGGTGGACTTGCCGCCTGCTGAGAATTTCGCGACCGCGCCGCGCGGCGTGGCCTTCGATGTCTGGCCGCCGGTGTTGGAGTAGACCTCGGTGTCCAGCACCAGGACGTTGACATTGCGGCCGGTGGACAGCACATGATCCAGACCGCCGAAGCCGATGTCGTAGGCCCAGCCGTCGCCGCCGATGATCCAGACGCTTTTCTTGCAGAGATTCTCCGCCACGCTGGCCAGTTCCCGCGCCGCGGCTGAATCAATCGCAAGCAAACGCTGGTTTAAATCGGCGACGCGCTGGCGTTGCTCATGAATGCCGGTCTCATTGGATTGATCGGCGTTGAGCAGGGCATCGACCACGGCATCGCTCAACCCCGCGCGCAACGACCCAAGCAACTCGTGGGCATATTCCGCCTGCTTGTCGATGGCCACGCGCAGGCCGTAACCGAATTCCGCGTTGTCTTCGAACAGCGAATTCGACCAGGCCGGGCCGCGGCCGTCCTTGGTGGTGGTCCACGGTGTGGTCGGCAGGTTGCCGCCATAGATGGATGAGCAACCGGTGGCATTGGCCACCACCATGCGATCGCCGAACAGCTGGCTGACGAGTTTGATGTACGGCGTTTCGCCGCAACCGACGCAGGCGCTGGAAAATTCAAACAAGGGCTGCAACAGCATTGCGCCTTTGATGGTGGTCTCCTTTACCAGCCGCCGGTCGTATTCCGGCAAGCTCAGGAAGAATTCCCAATTGGCGCGCTCCTGTTCAAGCAGCGGCGCTTGCGGCGCCATGTTCAGCGCTTTGTGACTGGCATTGGTCTTGTCGTGGATCGGGCAGATGTCCGCGCACAGACCGCAACCGGTGCAATCCTCCGGCGCGACTTGGTAGGTGATGTGCAGGCCCGCCGGGAAATCCTTGCCGCGCATCGGCGCATGCTTGAAGCCGGGCGGTGCGTTCTTTAACTGCTCCTCGGTGAACACCTTGCTGCGGATCGCGGCGTGCGGACAGACCAAGGGGCACTTGCCGCACTGCGTGCACAAGACTTCATCGAGTACCGGAATCTCCAATGCCAGACTGCGCTTCTCATAGGCGCCTGTGCCGAGTGGATAGCTGCCGTCGACCGGCATCAAGCTCACCGGGATGGCGTCGCCGCGACCGGCGATCAGCTCGGCGGTGAAGCGCTTGACGAAGGCGGGCGCATTTTCAGGCACGGGAGCGTGCGCCGCGATCGTGCTGTCAGCCGTGGCGGGTACGGCGATCTCGTGCAGATTCGCCAGGGCCTGATCGATGGCATTGAAGTTGAGCTCGACGATGCGCCGCCCCTTCTTGCCATAGGTCTTCTCCACGGCATCCTTGATCGCGGCGATGGCCTGTTCGCGCGGCAGGATGCCGGAGATGGCGAAGAAGCAGGTCTGCATGATGGTGTTGATGCGCTTGCCCATGCCGGCTTCGCTGGCGACGCGTTCGGCAGCGATGCTGTAAAAGTGGATGCGCTTGGTGATGATCTGCTGCTGCATTTTCCGCGGCAGTGTGTTCCACACCTGATTGGGCGCGGCCGGTGAATTGAGCAGGAACACCGCACCCTCGGCGGCATTGTCGAGCATCTCGTGACGTTGCAGGAAACCGGGCTGATGACAGGCGATGAAGCGCGCGTCGTTGGTGCCGATCAGATAGCTGGAACGGATAGTCTCCGGTCCGAAGCGCAGGTGCGAGACCGTCACGGCGCCGGCCTTCTTCGAATCGTAGACGAAATAGCCTTGGGCGTGCAGCGGCGTGGCGTCGCCGATGATCTTGATGGAATTCTTGTTGGCGCTCACGGTGCCATCGGAGCCGAGGCCGTAGAACAAGGCCTGAAAAGTATCGGCATGACTGGCGTTGCGGTAAGTCGGGTCCCAATCGAGATTGCTGTGCGTGACATCGTCGACGATGCCGACGGTGAATTGATTGCGCGGCGTGTCCTTGGCGAGTTCGTCGTATATGCCCTTGATCATCGCCGGCGTGAATTCCTTCGATGACAGTCCATAGCGGCCGCCGACCACGCGCGGCAGTCCGCTGAATTTGTTGCTTGGCGTGCCGGCCTCCTGGGCCAGCGCGGTGAGTACGTCCTTATACAGCGGCTCGCCGTCGGCGCCCGGTTCCTTGGTGCGGTCCAGCACCGCGATTTTGCGCGCCGCGGCAGGCAATGCCGCGATCAATGCCTGCGGCGCGAACGGCCGATACAGCCGCACTTTCAATACGCCGAGCTTGGCGCCGTTGCGGTTGAGCGGTTCGATCGTTTCCTGCACGGCCTCGGCGCCCGAACCCATCAGCACGATGATGCGTTCGGCATCGGGCGCACCGACGTAATCGAACAGATGGTAGTGACGCCCGGTGAGTGCCGCGAAGCGGTCCATGAGTGTCTGCATGATGCCGGGGAAGCGATCGTAGTAGGGATTGACGCTTTCGCGTCCCTGGAAATACACATCCGGATTCTGCGAGCTGCCGCGCAGCACCGGTCGCTCGGGCGTCAGTGCGCGGGCGCGGTGCGTGCGTATCAGCTCATCGTTGATGAGGGCGCGCACCGTCGCGTCATCGACGGCTTCGATCTTGGCCACTTCATGCGAGGTGCGGAAGCCGTCGAAGAAGTGCACGATGGGCAGGCGGCCTTCGAGGGT
>JBGPWJ010000267.1:0-3501 GCA_041492115.1 Gammaproteobacteria bacterium | reverse complement strand
CGCATGGAATTGCTGTTGCGCATCGAACGCACTTTCGGTTGCACGGTACCCGATGCGATCGCGCTGGCCGCGTCGACACCGCGTGAACTGTTGCAGCAGCTACGGCCCAGTACCGGCGCAGCCTTCGCAACTGCGAACCAAACCGATGTGTCCATCACGCCGCCCGCCGGCATGCCACTCGAGCGCCCGGTAACGGCGCAGAGCTTCGTCGAGGTTCTGGACTTTCAGGCGCGGCAACAACCACACGCCACGGCGCTGTTTCTATACAGCGAAGATGAGCGCGTCGAGACACTGAGCTACGCCGCCCTCCGCGAAGGCGCGCAGCGCGTCGCCACCGGCTTGCGTCAACAGGGACTGGAACCCGGACAACGCGTGGCGCTGATGCTACCGACCTCGCTACAATTCTTTTTCTGCTTTTACGGCATCTGGCTGGCGGGCGGTGTGCCGGCGCCGCTGTATCCGCCGCAACGCCTCAGCCAACTCGAAGAACACCTGCGTCGCCAGATCGGCATACTCGACAATGCCCAGGCCAGTCTGCTGATCGCCATGCCCGAGGCGGCGCGTCTGGGACCGCTGCTGAAGGCGCACCTGCCGACCTTGCGCGCCGTGCTCTCGGCTGATGAGTTGCTCGCGAGCGCCGCCCTGCCCTTGCAGATCCGTCCGGCATCATCCGATCTTGCCCTTCTGCAATACACTTCAGGCAGCACTGGTCAACCCAAGGGTGTGGCCTTGACGCATGCCAATCTGCTGGCCAATGTCCGTGCCATGGGTGCGGCGACTCGCGTCACGCCCGACGATGTGTTCGTGAGTTGGTTGCCGCTGTATCACGACATGGGCCTGATCGGCGCGTGTCTCGGCACGCTCTATCACGGCTTCCCGCTGGTGCTGATGTCGCCGCTGGCCTTCATCGCGCGACCGCAGCGCTGGCTGCGTGCCATCCAGCGGCATCGTGGCACGTTGTCGGCCGCGCCGAATTTTGCTTATGAATTGTGCGCCAGGAAACTCAGCGCTGCGGATCTCGAAGGTCTCGATCTTTCCAGTTGGCGCATGGCATTCAATGGCGCCGAACCGGTCAGCCCCGATACGGTAGAGAACTTCTGCGCGCGCTTCGCGGCCTATGGCTTTCAACGCACGGCGATGGCGCCGGTGTATGGATTGGCGGAGACCTGCGTGGGTCTGGCGTTTCCGCCGCCAGGTCGCGGGCCACATCTCGATCGCATCCGCCGCAACGTGCTGCTCGAACACGGCCGTGCGGAAAGCGCCGGCACTGACGACAGCGATGTGATGCGCGTGCCCGGTTGCGGGCTGCCGTTGCCGGGTCACGCGATCCGCATCGTCGATGCCGCGGGACGCGAACTTGGCGAGCGCGTAGTGGGCCGCGTGCAGTTCAAGGGGCCGTCCGCGACCCAGGGTTACTACCGCAATCCGCAGGCGACGCGCGCGCTGTGTCAGGGCGACTGGCTGGATTCCGGCGATTACGGTTATCTCGCCGCTGGCGAGATCCACATCACCGGCCGCGCCAAGGATGTCATCATCCGCGCCGGCCGCAATATCTATCCCTACGAACTGGAACAGGCTGTGAGTCAATTGCCCGGCCTGCGCAAGAATGCCGTGGTGGTATTCGCCAGCCCCGATCCGCACAGCGGCGCGGATCGTCTGATCGTGCTCGCCGAAACGCGCGAGCGTCAGCCGGAACGACTGGAAACCTTGCGCGCGCAGATACAGCAACTGGCCTTGTCGCTGACCCAGACTCCCGCGGACGACGTGGT
Organism: Gammaproteobacteria bacterium; assembly: GCA_041492115.1. Classification (GTDB taxonomy): domain Bacteria; phylum Pseudomonadota; class Gammaproteobacteria; order JBBQDK01; family JBBQDK01; genus JBBQDK01. The sequence goes on along the minus strand of JBGPWJ010000267.1, from coordinate 1,732 downwards.
GCTGGCGCCGCCGCGCAGTATTCTGAAAACCTCCAGCGGCAAACTGCGCCGCGCCGCCTGCCGCGAGCTGTATCAGCGCGGCACCTTGCTGCAACGACGCGCCGTGTGGTGGCAGGTGACGCGTCTGGCGCTCTCCGGCATCGGTCCTTTATGTCGGCGCAGCCTGCGCAATGCGGCGGAATACCTGTTCTCCGGCTATGCGTGGTGTCTGCTGATGCTGCTGACAATACCGACTTGGGCCGTGCTGGTGCTGCTGCCGCGACGCGCCTGGCGCCGTGCGCTGGCACGCACGTGTGTGCGACTGCTGCGGCTGGGCACGGGCACGCGCTTGTCTGTCGCTGGCCTGGAAAACATCCCGCGCGACCGGCCTTGCATATTGGCCGTCAATCACGCCAGTTATCTGGACAGCTTTCTGCTGCTGGAAGCGCTCGATGCGGATTTCGATTTCGTGGCCAAACGCGAGCTGCAGGGCAATATCTTCACACGGCTACTGTTACGCGGCATTGGCGGTCAATTCGTCGAACGCTTCGCCGCGGAACGCGGCGTGCAGGATACCGAAGTGCTCACGGACTTGATGCGCAACGGCCACAGCCTGCTGTTCTTTCCCGAAGGCACTTTCGTGCGCGCACCGGGGCTGCTACCGTTTCGCATGGGGACCTTCACGGTAGCGGCGCGCAGCGGTGCCCCGCTGGTTCCCGTCGCGATCCGCGGGACCCGCGTCATGTTGGCCGATGATGACAAACTGTTCCGTCGCGGCAAGGTCAGCGTCAGCGTCATGCCGGCATTACTGCCCAGCGGCAGCGATTGGGACGCGGCGCTGGTCCTGCGCAACGCGTGTCGCGCGGCGATTGTCGCGCAGTGCGGGGAGGCTGACCTTGATACTGGGGAGTGAGTTGGACATGTACGCCTCGGCGTATATGCGATACCATCGTATTGTCATGCCCTCCATGGCAATGACGCAGATTCAGAGAATAAGCTAATACAAGCAAGCACAGTCCATCAAGTTAGGATAGTCTCCACCTATCTCGATATACATAGTCTCTGTCTAATTCGCGGTTATACCATATGAAGAAAGAACACAAACAACTACTCGGCAGCGCGATCGCCATCCTGGTGTTAATTGCGTTTGTTGCCTACGGCCACTACGCGATGACTGAGGTTACGAATACCTTTGTCGAGGCGAGAAAGAGCGAGTCAAAGTTCTTTGCGGAAATGGTTCGCAACAATTGGGATGGAATAAAAAATATTCCGGAAGAGAAGAAGAAAATACTTCTCGAAAACCTCAATCCAGAACTTGCTGCCGCCGACATCGAAACAATGGGCCTAATAAGTCGAATACTCATTTACTTAATAGGTGCCGGTTTTATTTTTGATCGCCTCATTGTTATTGGGAGGGTACTAATTGCAAAGCGGTATAACACATCACTCAAACCGACGCCGTGACCCGACGGCGGCGGTGTGCGGTTCTGTTCGTCGCCGGCTCGGCTTAGTTCGGCGTCAGGTCCAACATTCATACACCCTACGCCGCAAAACGCATGTGTGCCGCGACTTCGTCCCAGGGCACTTCCACCCGCCCATCTTTGACGCGCGCAATCAGACCCCGGTCTTCCAGCGCCTTCACATCGCCATGGACGTTCTTGTAGTTGCGGCCCAGCAATTTTGCCAAGGCATAGACGGTCAATGGGCCATCGCGCCGCAGGCGCTCGATCAGCTCCCAGCGGCGCGGCGTGAT
>JBGPWJ010000056.1:0-11751 GCA_041492115.1 Gammaproteobacteria bacterium | reverse complement strand
GGCGCAAACCCCTAAAATTCCGCCTCCCCAACGCCGGCTCCTCCGGCGATCTGCAATACCCAAAGGCTACGTAGCTCAGCTGGTTAGAGCGCGGCACTCATAATGCTGAGGTCGGTGGTTCGAGTCCACCCGTAGCCACCATTCAAATTCTCTGTCGGCACCAGAATTTACGAGTTCGATCGGTTTTACTCACGCGCACTTCACCATAACCAGTGCGGGACCCATCTCCGCGCGCCTTGTCGGCGTGCCTGTTGACGGTATCCGACGAAAGTGATCATTTTGACGCAGTTATGCTGGATGAACTGTGACCATGTATTTCGCTCAATGATACGTTATTCTTAAAAGGCATACGGCTTTGATCCCTGGTCAGAACTCAAATAGCATACGGAGTCATACTGAGGTAGTTCACGGAGAGACTGTAAATCAAATTGAGTCACTGCTCATAGTCCAATAACCATGTCTCTCTTACCTCTGTCGGGTTTGTTGCGGCCATTCGCAATGGCCTTGGTGGCGGTGCTTGCACACACAGGCGCTACACTGATTTTTGCCTATACTTACATTGTCCAATCAGCCCTGGCGGAAGCCAGGGAGGCCGGTGTCCGTATTTGGCAATAAGTTGTGTATCGTCAATCATGTTCATCTCATGAAGATCGCCGAAACATCACCCCATCTGTTGCTGAAAACAGCGTCACCGCGTCTGCAGCAAATGTCCGATGCGACGCTGCATCTGCTCGCTGCCCACAAAACAGAGCAGGATCTGCTGCAGGAGGGTATTGATTCCCTGGCCGCTCTGATCGGTGCACGCTATGGGGCGGTCGGTATCCTCGATGAAGAGGGGGGGCTGCAGCGGTTCGTCTACACGGGTATCACGCCCGAACAGGCCGCGCGCATTGGCCACTTGCCGGAAGGGCGCGGACTGCTCGGCGTGGTCATCCGTGAGGATCATGCTCTGCGCCTCGATGATATGACGCAGGACCCGCGCTCCGCGGGTTTTCCCTCGAACCACCCGCCGATGAAGAGCCTGCTGGCTACGCCGATCTCCTACGAGGGCCGAGTCTACGGACGTGTGTACTTCTGCGACAAGACCGACGGTACTCCGTTTAACGATCAAGATGAAATATTGACCAAACGCTATGCGGATGCACTCATGCTGGCGCTGGTCCGGCACCGCACACGAGCCGACTGCACCCTGTCGGAGGAAGCACTATGGCAGATTGCCGAGGCGACCTCGGGGGTCGCTGGCGAAGCCCTCTTCCGGCAACTGGTGCTGAGTCTTGCCCAGACGCTGCGGATGGATTTTGCCTTCATCGGCAAACTGAGCCCGGATAAACGGGCAATCCATACCCTCGCGTTCTGGGGCCACGGCAAGAGCATGGACAACTTCACGTACGAGCTTCGGGGGACCCCTTGCGAAAACGTGATTGAGCAGCAGAAGTTCTGCATCTATACGCGGGACATACAAAAGCTGTTTCCGGAGGATCGTCCGCTGGTGGAAATGGGCATTGAGAGCTACATGGCTGCGCCGCTCTTCAATACTGCCGGCCAGGCCATCGGGTTGTTGGCGCTGATGAATAGCAAACCAATCGGCGAACAGCAACGTGCCGAAGCCATACTGAGGGTCAACGCGGTGCGCGCTGCGGCAGAATTGGAACGTCTTAATATGGAGGAAACGCTGCGTAAGATGGCCAGTGCACTGGAGAACGCCGTTGAAGGAATCTCGCGTCTGGACACGCAGGGGCACTACACTATGGTCAACAAGGCGTACGCCGACATGCTCGGTTACACCCCGGAAGAACTGGTCGGCACCGATTGGCTGAGGACGACGCACCCGGATGACCAGGGCATCGTGCAGGCCGCCTATCGGCGCCTGCTGGCCAGCGGGAAAACGGAGGTGGAAGCCAGGGCGCTGCGCAAAGACAGTGCGTTTTTTTACCGACAACTGACAATGATCGGCGATTACGACGACCAGAAAATATTTGTCGGCCATCACTGCTTTATGAAGGACATCACCGAGCGCCGGCGGGTGGAGGGTCGTCTGAAATATCTCGCGTACTACGACCCCCTGACTGGTCTGCCCAACCGCCTCCTTCTGCAAGACCGCATGAACCAGGCCGCGATTTGGACCAGCCGGAATGACAGACTGATGGCGGTCCTGTATCTCGACCTCGACCGCTTCAAGATCATCAACGACACGCACGGGCATGAGATGGGTGATGCGCTGCTCAAAGAGGTGGCCCAGCGGCTCAAGGCTTGTGTGCGGGCCGGGGATACCATCTCGCGACTCGGCGGTGATGAGTTCGCCGTCGTACTCACCAATGTGGCGCATGTGAATGATGCCTCGAACATGGCGCAGAAGATCATCGACAGTTTCATTGCGTCATTCAGTATCGACGGACATGATTTTTTTGTGAGCCCATCGATCGGCATCACGTTATACCCGTTCGACGACAGCAATATGGACAACCTGCTGCGCAATGCCGACGCGGCCATGTATCATGCCAAGGAGATGGGCCGCAACACGTATCAGTTCTATACGGCGGAGCTCAACCGGCGGACCGCCAAGCGGCTGGCGCTGGAAACGGCGTTGCGCCACGCGCTTGGGCGCAACGAGTTACTGCTCCACTACCAGCCACAGGTGAACCTGGAGGGCAGGATTATCGGCATGGAAGCACTGCTGCGCTGGCAGCATCCTGAACGCGGCATGATCTCACCACTGGAGTTCATTCCGATCGCGGAGGAAACGGGGCTGATCGTCCCCATCGGCGAATGGGTGCTGCGCACTGCCTGCGCCCATAATAAGGCTTGGCACGATGCCGGTTTCGATGGTGGCCTTGCGATCGCAGTCAATGTTTCCGGGCGCCAGTTCCAGAACCGCGATCTTGTCGAGCTGGTAAAAAGAGTCCTGACGGAAACCGGGCTTGACCCGCATCAGCTTGACCTGGAACTGACAGAAAGCATTCTGATGCACAATACCGACCTCATTCTTGCCACAATGAATGAGCTGCATGCTCTCGGGGTGATCTTCTCTATCGATGACTTCGGTACTGGCTATTCGTCGCTGTCCTATCTCAAGCGCTTCCCGATCGACAAGATTAAGATCGACCAGTCCTTCGTGCGGAACGTCACTACCGATCCCGAAGATGCCGCCATCGTACAGGCCATCATCTCCTTGTCTCATAGTCTGAAGCGTAAGGTGATCGCCGAGGGAGTTGAAAATGTCGCGCAACTGGAGTTCCTGCACTCCCTGCAATGCGATGAGTTCCAAGGTTACCATTTCAGTCGCCCGGTCCCGGGTGACGAAATGGAACGTCTATTGCGAGAGCGCGCAGATCTGCGCTCCGGATCAAGTTAGCGGGATTCTATTCATGCGTATGGCTGAACCGACCTTCGACTTCCCGGATCAGCGGCCCCTTGTTGCATCGGGTGGATGTGAATCGGTAGAACCACGTGACTGACACAACTGAGATATCGCAGGCCGTTGGCTATGATTATGGGCTGGTGGTGCTCGCCCTTGTCGTGGCAGTGTTCGCGGCCTATACCACCGCTGATATCGTCTGGCGTACATCGATGGGCGATACTGGAAAGGCGAAAACCCATTGGTTGTGGCTTGGCGGCATTGTTCTGGGCTTGGGTGCGTGGGCCGCCCACCTCATTGGGATGCTTGCCGCCAAAGAGCATTTCTCCTTTACTTATAGAACGGATATCACTGCTCTATCGATTCTCCTTGTGCTGATCGGCGGAGTCTCGGCCTTATTCCTTATCGGCCGTTGCCAGAAAACGCGTTGCCTGCTCGCAAGCGGCGTCATCCTGGGACTTGGCCTCGTGGCCATGTGTTTTACCGGCATGCAGGCCATTCTAATGCCCGGCATGCAGCATAGCTATGACTACTGGCTGGTGGCGTTATCCTGGTTGGTTGCCGTGATTTTTGGCACCTTGGCGCTGTATGTGTTGCGCCGATTCTACCATGGTAGGTCATCAAATCCCGGCTGGGAGAAAGTTGCGTTTGCCATGCTCATGGCAACTGCCATTCTCGGAATGCATTACACGGATATGGCCTCGATGCAAATGAGCATGTCCGCCGGTATGGCCATGGGCGGCATGCCCGCCATGGCGTCGGACATTGTGGGCAACAACACCATGGCGTTGGCTGTTTCGTCCGTCGTGGTCGCGGTCATGTTTGTGGCGCTGTGGTCCTCCCATCTGAATTACCGACGCGCCCTGCGTGAACGAACCCTGCTTCAAGAGGCCAAGGAATCCACAGATGCCTTATTGAGAGACATTGTGGATGGCATCATCATTATCAATGAACAGGGCATTATCCAGTCCTTCAATCCTGCGGCGGAACGCGTGTTTGGCTACACCGCCGGTGAGGTCATTGGGAAGAATGTTGCCCTGCTGATGCCCGAGCCGCACTGCAGTCTGCATGACGGCTATATTCGAGATTACCTCGACACCGGCCTAGCGAAGGTTGTCGGCATCGGTTCGCGCGAGGTCGAAGGTTTGCGCAACGACGGCACGGTGTTTCAACTGGAGGTGGCTGTCAGCGAAGTCCGCTTCGGGGAGCGGCGACTGTTTGCATCTGTGGTTCGGGATATCACCCGGCGCAAGGAGATCGAGACCCGCCTGAACTATATGGCTCATCACGATGCGTTGACGGGTCTGCCCAGTCGGTCGCTGTTTCGAGACCGCGCCGCCCAGGCGCTGCGCCGCGCCAATCGGGCCGAACGGCTGGTGGCGATCATGTATCTGGATCTCGATCATTTCAAGAGAGTCAATGACAACTTGGGCCATGAGACAGGCGACAGTCTTCTTAGGGCGGCAGCCGAGCGGATCAGTGCCTGCGTGCGCACGGGGGACACCGTTTCACGCCTCGGGGGAGATGAGTTTGCGGCCATCTTGGAAGATCTCTCCAGTACCAATGACGCCATCAGTGTGGCAAGGAAAATCCTCGACGCCATGCTGAAGCCCTTCCGTCTGGATGGCCATGAGATCCGCATCAGCGTGAGCATTGGGATAACGATCTATCCATTTGATGATCAGGATCTCGATAGTTTGCTGCGAGACGCCGATATCGCGATGTATCGCGCCAAGCAGCACGGACGGAACAATTGTCAGCTTTACAGTGCTGATATGATGACGGGGGGACGTCTGCCCGGCAATCTGGCAAAGGATATCGCCGGGGCATTCGAACGCGGTGAACTCCTGGTGTACTACCAGCCCCGCGTTGACATGCTCACGGGCATGATCACTGAAGTGGAGGCATTGCTGCGCTGGAAGCACCCGAAATATGGTCTTCTGGACGCCGGCGAATTTATCTCGCTGCTCGAGGCAAGAGGGCGGATCGATGTCGTGGGCGAGTGGGTATTGCGCACGGCTTGCGCCCGGTTCCGTACCTGGTGGGGTGCGGGCCGGCCGCTCACGCGTCTGACGGTCAACCTTTCCGTCGCCCAGCTTCGTGACGTGCATCTGGCGGAAAAGATCAGCCAACTGCTTGGGGAAGCAGGGCTCTCGTCAGAGTGTCTCGAGCTCGACATCCCTGGCAATTATTCCGATCTGAGCAAGGATGCCGCCTGCACAGCCGGGATGGAGGAACTCAGAAAACTGGGCGTGCACTTGTCGCTGGAGGATGCCTATGCAGGATATTCTTTTCTTGAGTTCCTGCATCACTCGCCGGTCGATACCCTGAAAATCGATCGCAGCCTGGTCCGACATGCGCCTGAAGACCGGGATAGCGCAGTGGTGCTGCATGCTCTGATCGCCATGGCGAGAGCGCTGAAGTTAAAGGCCGTGGCGGAAGGCATCGAAAGCAAGGAGGAACTTGAGATGCTGCGCGAATGCGGCTGTGATGCAGTGCAGGGATATCTTTTCAGCCCGGCAGTCCCCCCCGAAGAACTCGATCGGCTGCTTAGCCGGCAGGGCTCGCGAAAGCTTACAGAGAATCCCGGTTAGCGGAAGCGCATCGAGGAGTCGTGCCGCTGGAATCTGGTGCGGATGAAGAATCTGCTGGTGGCACGCTCAACCCGAAATTCCAGTTAGCGGGAAGGGGTGGATCGATGCGGGTTGGACGCGAGCCATGGATGGTCCGGCATGAATACTATCGAACCCTGTGGAACTTAACCGCGGCATCGATGTCTTCAGTATCCGTCAGACAGTGGCACTGCTGCCAGTGTGAACGAATTGACAATAGGAAGGCAGTAGCAGATGCTGCTCGCCATGGCAGACTGACTGAGTCAGAACAGTTTCCAGGTGCATCTTTAAATCAACGAACAGATGATCGTCTCCACGGACAAATTAACGCACCTCCTAACCAGGGCGCCCCGGCGTTCTGGAGCAACGGTGCGTGCCGTCGTCTGGGTAACGCTGCTCAGTTGGCTCTTTACCTTCGCACTTTGCACCACAGAGGTGGTTGCAGCAGGGTCGATCACCGCTGCCGATTCAGACTTGGAATACGTGACCTCGCAAGGCCGCAGTGACGGACACCACCATCCACAGCCGCATCAAACAGACAGTTGCTGCACGCTGCAACAGATTCCACTTCCCGCTTCTACAGCCGCCTTGTCGACACCGTTATACGATCAACTTGTGGCCGTTCTGCCGCTGTTCCTGGTTCTGCCGTTTATTCTGTTCGCGCCCTTCCGGACCTGCCTTCACACTACCGGCCCACCAGGCCGATTCCGTCACCGCCTGCTCGTCCATTCCATCAGTCCAAACGCCCCGCCCCGTTAACGCACCTTGTCGTGCGGTTGTCGCTGTGCCCGCGTTGAGCGTTTTCTCTCAGTTCGCCGCCAGCCAGCCGCGGTTACACCGGTCGTCTAACTGTTTATTGGGGTGTTCACAATGTTTTTCTTACCTCTATCGGGATTGTTGCGGCCGTTAGTAATGGCCTTGTTGGCGGTGCTCGCACCGTTGGCCATCGCGGCGCCGGCGAACCCCGCGCCGACACTCGCCGCGTTGATCGACGTGGCCCTCCACGACAACAAAGATCTGCAGGCAGCGCGTCATGCCGTGGATGGTGCGCGTGCGCGGCTGCAACAGGCGGGCCTTGGACCGAATCCGCGCTTGGAGCTTGCCGGGCGCAACGATACGTTGTTCAGTAACGACGGCGAATACGCCGTCAGCGTCGGCTTCAGCCAGGAATTTCCCATCGCCGGCCGCCTCGCGCGACAACAGGATGTGGCGCGGGTGGATGTCGCTTTGGCGCTTGCCGAAATCGCGCAGGCCGAGCGCACGCTGGCCGGCAATATCGCTGCGGCGTATTACCGGCTGCTGGTGCTGGATCGGCAGGTGGGCGCGCAGGACCGCTTGATCGGTGTGGACGATGCATTGCTGAGCGTGACCCGCAATCGTCTGCATGCCGCCGAGGTCGCTGAGACCGATGTCACGACTGCGCAATTGGAACTGCGGCGTGCGAGCGAACAACGTGCCTTGCTGCAAACACAGCGTGCGACGCAGCGTGCCGAACTCAATCAATTGCTCGGTCGGGCCGGTGATGCAGCGCTGACGATCGATGACACACTCCCCACGCCGGACGCTTTGCCTGATGCCGCCGCGCTGCAACGTCAGGCGCTGGCGGCGCGACCGGATCTGCGCACGGCGTATCTGAACGCGGATCGCGCCCGTGCCGAGCAGGCCTTGGCCCGTGCTGAACGATGGGAGGACTGGACCGTCGGTGTCGGTGTCGAACAGGACCGACTGGTGCTCGACGGCGCTCCGCCCCAGCAGGCCAGTCGGGCGATTGGTGTGTCGCTGTCGATTCCCCTGCCACTGCGGAACAACCGTCAGGGGCGTATCGCCGAAGCACTCGCTGCCGGAGCGCAGGCGCATGCCAATGTGCAGGCGCTGAGCTTCAGTATTGCCAATGAGATCGCGCGCCGGTATGCCGAGGTCACGCGCCTGGCGCAGTCGCTGGCGGATTATCAGCGTGACTTGCTGCCGGGCGCCGCGCATAACGTCGCGCTGGTACAGCAGGCGTATCGGCAGGGATTGGCGCCGATCTTCACCGTCATCCAGTCGCAGCGACAGCAGGCCGAGGTCATGCAAGCCAATCTCGATGTCCTCGATCGTTATCTGCAAGGACTGGCCGCACTGCACACCGCGGCGGCCACCTATACCCAACACTTGGCGCTGCCGGAAGTCTCGACACCGGCGCCTGACCCGGAAGGAAAATAATATGCATAGCATTCTGATTTTTGTTACCCGCATGCCCCGGCCTCTGCAACTGCTGCTCGTGTTGGTTGCCTTAGTGTTCGGCCGCATTCATCCTGCGCTTGCCCACGGTGGGGAGATCGCGGTGGGCGGCGGCGCGCGCGGCCCGGTGGTGCTCACCGAGCAGCAGCAAAAAGCCATCGATCTGAAAATCGCAGCGGCCGACCTGCGCGCGCTCGATCAGATCCTCAACGTCAACGGCGAAGTGCAACTGCTCCCGGAACGTCAGGCGGTCGTGAGCACGCGCATCAGCGGCCAGGTCAAGGCGCTGTATGTCGGTCTCGGCGACAAGGTCAGTACCGGCCAGCCACTGGCCAGGGTGGAATCGCGCCTCAGCGGCAACCCGCCGCCCAGCGTCGCGATTACCGCGCCCATGGCGGGCGTGATCGACGAGCGCAGCGTGACGCTCGGTCAATCGATCGAACCGAACACTACACTGTTCCACATCAGCGACCGTTCGCGGGTGATCATCGCGGTGCGGCTCTATGAAGAGGATCTCGGCAAGGTGCGTGTGGGCATGGAGGCGCGGGCGCGCGCGCTGGGTTATCCGCAGCAGGTGTTCACCGGCAAGATCACCTTGATCGAGCCGCAACTGGACCCGCAGACACGTACGGTCAAGGTCTGGATTGAGGTGGCCAATCCGCAGGACCTGCTGCGTCCCAATCTGTTCGCGCGCGCCAGCATCGTGTTGCAGCACAAGGAAGCGGCGCTCGCCGTGCCCAACAGCGCCGTGATGGAGGCCAACGGCGAAACCTTCGTGTTCGTGCGCGAGCCAAAACAGTTCCGCCGCGTCGAGGTGACCCTCGGCGCCGCCGACGATGCCTACACGGAAATCACCAACGAGCTGGTGCCAGGCGATGAGGTCGTCACCCAGGGCAATCGCGAGCTGTACACGATGTGGCTGACCGGTGGTCGCTTGAAGAAAGAGGACTGATCATGTTCAATCGTCTGATAGCCTGGTCGCTGCACAATCGCCTGATCGTGCTCGCCATCACTGTGATCTTGTTCATCGCCGGCGGCATCGCGCTGCAACGCATGAGCGTGGACGTTTTCCCGGAATTCGCGCCGCCACAGGTCGTGATCCAGACCGAAGCGCCGGGTATGGCGCCGCAGGACGTGGAGTCGCTCATCACCTATCCGCTAGAAAGCGCCATCAATGGCACGCCGGGCGTCAGCGCCGTGCGTTCCAAGACCTCGGTCGGCCTGTCCACCATCACCGTGGTATTCGACGCGGCCACCGATGTCTACCTCGATCGGCAACTGGTCAACGAGCGCATCCAGAACGTGAGCGGTCGTCTGCCGCCCGGCAGTCAATCGCCAGTGATGCTGCCGGTGACATCGGCAGTGGGCTGGCTGGTCAAATACGCATTGATCAGCGACACGTTGTCGCCCGAGCAACTGCGCACGCTGTCCGACTGGGACATCCGTCCGCGGATACTGGCGTTGGGCGGCATCGCCTCGGTGGTCGCCACCGGCGGCGAGGTCAAGCAATACCAGGTGCGGCTCGATCCTCTGCGCATGCAGGCCTACCGCGTCAGTGCCGCGGACGTGCGCCAGGCGCTGGAGAACGCCAACGTCAACGTGCCGGGCGCGTTTCTGCAACAGCCCGGCCAAGAATTCATCGTCAGTGGCGTGGGGCGAATCACCTCGCTGGATGATGTCAGAAACACCGTGATCGTCACGCGCAGCGGCGTGCCTATCACCATCGCCAACGTCGCCGAGGTTGCCTTCGGCGGCGAGATCAAACGTGGAGATGGCGCCTTCGCCATGAAGAACGCTGTCATCGGCACTGTCTCCAAGGCGTACGGTGCCGACACGTTGACCACTACCTACAACGTCGAGCAGGCGCTTGCGGACATCAAGCAGCGCCTGCCGGCCGGCGTGCGCATGGAAACCGGCGTGTTCCGCCAGGCGAACTTCATCGATGCCGCGATCCACAATCTCAACGTGTCCCTGCTGGAGGGTGCGCTGATCGTGATCGGCGTGCTGTTCCTGTTTCTGATGAACTGGCGCGCCTCGCTTATCACCTTCCTGTCCATGCCGGCGTCCTTCGTCGGCGGCATTCTGGTGATGCACGCCTTCGGCATCGGCATCAATTCCATGACCCTCGGTGGTCTGGCCATCGCCATCGGCGAGGTGGTCGACAACGGCATCCTCACCGTGGAGAACGTGGTGCGCCGGCTGCGCCTCAATCGCAACGCCGAACATTCGCAGCCGACTCTCAGAGTGGTGTTCGACGCGGTGCAAGAAATTCTCAACTCGGTGGTGTACGCGACGCTGATCGTGATCCTGATCTTCCTGCCGATCTTCTTCCTGCAGGATCTGGCCGGGCGCATCTTCAGCCCGTTGGGCGTGAGCTACATCGCCTCGGTGACGGCGTCGCTGGTGGTTGCCGTGACCATGGTACCGGCGCTGTGTTATCTGCTGCTGGTGCGCGGGTCGGAGAAGCGCGGCGATACCGGTATCACGCTGCATGCGATGGGCAGCCGCGAACTGCTGGCCGACACCACGCCGGCCGCAGAAGACGACCAGGAACACGAGACCCGCTTCGTACTCGGGTTGAAGCGGCAGTTTCTGCGGCTGCTGAATCTGGCGCTGCGCCATGTCAGTTGGGTGGTCGGCTTGTCGCTGGCAGCGCTGCTCGCGGCGCTGGCGCTGCTGCCCTCGTTCGGACTGTCGTTTCTGCCGGAATTCCGCGAGGGCAATTACATCATCGCCATGACCACGCTGCCCGGCACCTCGCTGGAGGAATCCATGCGTCTCGGCGCGCGCGTGCGCGCGGATCTGTTGCGCTACCCTCAGGTGGTGTCGATCGATCAGCGCGCCGGGCGCAGCGAACTCGACGAGGACGCGCAGCCGCCCAACTTCAGCGAGTTCGATGTGCGGCTGGATTTCGCTAAGAACACCAACATGACGCCGGACGCACTGATCGAACACATCCGCGAAGACCTCGCCGGGATTCCCGGCGTGGTGTTCAACGTTGGCCAGTTCATCGCGCATCGTATGGACGAGGTACAGTCCGGCGTGCGCTCGCAGGTGGCCGTCAAGATTTTCGGCGATGACCTGGCGAAGCTGTATGCACTGGGGATGGATGTGCAGGGTGTGTTGAGCAAGGTGCCCGGCGCGGTCGACGTCAATGTCGAACAGCAGATCAGCGTGCCTCAACTGACCATCCGCATCGATCGCAATCGCGCCGCCCGCTATGGCATCAAGGTGGGCGACGTGGCGCGCGACATCCAGATGGCGCTGAACGGTGAAACTGTGTCGAGCGTATTGGAAGGGCGGCGCAGCTTCGACCTGTTTGTGCAGCTTGCCTATCCGGCGCGCGACAGTGTGGCAACGATCCGCGATCTGCCGGTGGATGCGCCGGGCCCCGATGGCGGCAGTATCAAGATTCCGCTGCGCGCCGTGGCCGACGTGGCCTTGCAGGACGAGCCCTACGCCATCAGCCGCGAAAGCGTGCAACGACTGATCGTCGTGGGGTTCAATGTGCAGGGCCGGGATCTCAACAGCGTGATCCGGGACGCGCAGGCGGGCATCGCGGCG
>JBGPWJ010000018.1:0-17850 GCA_041492115.1 Gammaproteobacteria bacterium | reverse complement strand
GCGGGGTGTACACGTCCCACATAAAGATCGCCGCTATCAGTGCGACGCATATGGACAGCATGATCTGATGCGAGGGATACGGTTTCGGCATGGCGATCAGGCTCGGTGGCAAAGGCGGCATGCCAGTGTCGGGCATGCCGCCAATGGCTGCAAGCCTAGCCGCAACAGAGGCGGCGCGCACCCGTGATAGGGCCGGCGATATAATTTGCGCCATTTCAGACTTGCAAGGTACGAATCTTGCGTTAATATTAGGATATAAGGGTAATCCCTGAATCGGCAACCCAATCCCCGTTGCGTGCACGCGCGTCATGATGTTTGCAGGGGAATTGTGTGAAACCGAACGTTGCCGATGTTATCGCCCTCCAGGTCGAAATGGGTATCGACGCGCAGGAAATCGTCTTGCGCAAGGCCTTTCTGGAACTCACCCCCAAGGACGTCGGCCTGCTCCGGTCGATCCATGAACAACTCGAACAGCTTGGCTATAGCTTCACCACCGCCTTTTACGATCACCTGCTGAGTTTCGGCCCTTTACAGAATCTGCTCCCGGACAGCGCCACGCTGGAACGATTAAAGCGGTCGCAATCCACCTATTTCAGCGCACTGACGGCGGGCGACTACGAAGAGACCTATGTCAAAGACCGCCTGCACGTGGGCATGGTGCATCAGCGGGTCGGGCTGGAACCCAAGTGGTACATTGGCGCCTATCGCAAATACCTCACCGAGTTGCTACCCGTCATCTGGCGGTTGTGCACGAACGACGCCGAAGATTTTCTGGCCGTCTACAATGCGCTGCTCAAGATCATCATGTTCGACATGGGCTTGGCGATCGATACCTATTTTCATGCCGACCGACGCGTCCTTGTCGAACTCAAGGCCTTCTCCGACCAACTACTGGCCTGCATGCCCTCCGGGCTGCTGGCGCTCAGTGAAGACCTGAGTATCCTGGTTGCCAACACGATGCTGATGGACATGCTCGGGCTGGACCGGAAAGCCAAACTGCAAGGCACGCCCCTGCACAACATTCTACCTTCGGCACAGCTACGCAATCTCGCGCTGCAAACCCTCGCCAACGGCGAGCATTTCCACGGCGCCATCATCGACATGGCGGAACTACATGGCGGGATGACTCTCGAAGTCGATATTTCCATCACCCGGCATGAAGGCAAGCGTATCGCGTTGCTGATGCTGCAGGACATCACCCAGCGTGTCGAGTCGGAACGTATCATCAAAGACAGCGAGGAACGCTTCAGCGCCACGTTCAATCAGGCTGCCGTCGGCCTTGCGCATGTCGCGCCGGACGGGCGCTGGCTGCGCGTCAATCGCAAGCTCTGTGACATTGTCGGCTATACCCAGGACGAATTGCTGAAGCTGACCTTCCAGGACATCACCCACCCGGAGGACATCGACCGGGATCTGGACAAGGTGCGGCAGATGCTGGCCGGCACGTTAGCGGTCTACACCATGGAGAAGCGCTATATCCGCAAGACCGGCGAGTGCATCTGGATCAACCTGACGGTGTCCCTGATGCGCAACGCGCAAGGAGAACCGAAATACTTCATCTCGGTCATCGAGGACATCACGCAACGCAAACGCATCGAGCGCGCCTTCCAGGCCATCATCGCCGGCACTGCGACCGCAACCAGTGACGATTTCTTCCGCTCACTGGTCATGAATCTGGCCGGCGCCATCGGCGCGCGTTATGCGTTTGTCGGCACCCTTGTGAAGCACCTTGACGATCGGGTTTGTGTCATCGCCTCCTGGGCGGGAACTGACTTCGGTGACAATTTTGAGTACGACCTTGCAGGCACACCCTGTGAGAACGTTGTCGGCAAGACGCTCTGTCATTACCCCCATTCCGTGCGGCAGCAATTCCCCGCGGATCAGCTGCTGGTCGATATGGACGCGGAATGCTATCTGGGCATCCCGCTGTTCAGCAGCAACGGCAAGGCGTTGGGCATTCTGGCCGTAGTGCATGACCAGCCCATGGACGATATCGCAAGTGCGGTGAATGTCATTGGCGTGTTCGGCGCCCGCGCCGGGGCGGAACTGGAGCGCCGGCTCTATGAAAGACAACTGACCTATCTCGCCAACCACGACGCCCTCACCGCCCTGCCGAACCGCAATCTGCTGCAGGACCGGCTGAACCAGGCCATTGCGCACACGCAACGCGCTGGACAGCTGATGGCCGTGCTGTTTCTGGATCTGGACCGTTTCAAGACCATCAACGACAGCCTCGGCCACGACAAGGGCGATCAGGTATTGACCATCATTTCGACGCGGCTGGCCGGTTGCGTGCGCGACGACGACACCATCGCCCGGTTGGGCGGCGACGAGTTCATCATCCTGCTGCATGACCTGTCGCGCGAGGAAGATGCGGCCATCGTCGCCGGCAAGGTCATCAGCTGTCTTCAGCACCCGTTGGTGGTCAACGGCCACGAGTTATTCATCACGGGGAGTATCGGCATCAGTTTTTACCCGCAGGATGGCGAGGATGGCAACACGCTGCTCAAAAACGCCGACACCGCCATGTACCGCGCCAAGGACACCGGCCGCAACACCTTCGCACTCTACAACCAGGCGATGAATGCCCAGGCCTTGCGGCACCTGCAAATGGAAACCGCCTTGCGCCATGCCCTGGAGCGCGATGAATTGTCCCTGCACTATCAACCTCAGGTCGATTTGCGTAGCGGCCTGATCACCGGCGTCGAAGCCCTGCTGCGCTGGCGCAGTCCCGAACACGGCCAAGTCTCGCCGGCGGAATTCATTCCCATCGCCGAGGACACCGACCTGATTCTGAAAATCGGCGACTGGGTGCTGGAAACAGCCTGCCGTCAGGCCAAGCAATGGAACGACACTTATCACGGTGAACTGCGCATCGCAATCAACCTCTCGTCGCGCCAATTCCGACAACCTGACTTGCCCGGTCAGATCAGCAACGCGCTGCAGGCCAGCGGGCTCGACCCCGAATTGCTGGAACTGGAAATCACTGAAGGTACGGTAATGCACAACGCCGAGGAGTCGGTTGCCACCCTGCGCCGCCTGCGTGATATGGGTGTAAAACTCTCCATCGACGATTTCGGGACAGGTTATTCCAGCCTGAGTTATCTGAAGCGATTTCCGATCAATATCGTCAAAATTGATCAATCATTTGTACGCGACATCACCACCGACCCGGATGACGCCGCGATTGCCTGTTCGATCATCGCACTGGCGCACAGCATGAAATTACGGGTAATCGCCGAAGGTGTCGAAACCGAAGGCCAGTTGGGTTTTCTGCAAGCCAACCAATGCGACCAGATGCAGGGCTACTATTTCAGCCGCCCGTTGCCCAAGGAGGAACTCGATCGACTCTTGTCCGATGGCAAACGTTTGCAGGAAGTGCTCAAGGAGGATGACGGCAAGCGCACGCTACTGATTATCGATGATGAATACCATATCGGCAAAACGCTGATGCGGGTACTGCGTCCTGATGAATACCGTATCCTGCTGGCGGAAAACGTCACGCAGGCCTTTGAGCTGCTCGCCATACAACATGTGGGTGTCGTGATTTGCGATCAACGCATGCCGCAGATGTCAGGCACCGAATTCCTGAACCGCGTGAAAGAACTGTATCCGAACACGGTACGCATGGTTTTGAGCGGCTGCACGGACCTGCAGACGGTTACCGAAGCGGTGAGCCGCGGCACGGCCTATAAATTCCTGACCAAACCCTGGAACGATGAAGTACTGCGCGGCGTCATAAGAGAAGCCTTTCAGCACCATGAAATGGAATATGAGAACGTCCGCCTGCGCGCACAACTGAAAACACTGCTCAGGCCAACATCGGATCTCAGTATCTGAGATCACCGCGTTTCAAATGTGACCGGGATGAAGCGCGGAGGAATCCGGGAAGGATTCTCCGCGCGGGTGGCGCGCAGGTACTAGCTCCCGCAGTGCTAACCGCGCGCGGTTGCGCTACCATCCACCGTTTCACATACCCCGGCTATACTGCGCAAGCCATCGCGCAGCCGTGCCCACTCGAGCGCCACCGCATCCACCGCACCCGCCACCGCTCTGTCCCATACATTGCCACGGGCGATCTCGAGAACGTGTCCGCAAAGCTTCGATAGCGCCGTCAGGCCGAGATTTCCCGCGCTGCCCTTCAGGATATGTGCCGCACGAACCAGTTCCTCACTGTCCTCGCGGGTCAGCGCCGCACTCATAGCTCCGACATAGGCATCAGCGTCATCGACGAAACCACCCACCATCGCTTCGAAGCCCACGCTCAGTAACGGACGCAGCGCTTCCACGCCACTGAACATGGCGTCCGTGTCGCCGCCATCTGGAGGGACGATGCCACACCAATTCACATCAACATTCAACTGCAAATTCCCCGTTTCGACGCTATCCTTAACCACGCAATAGGTCTTCAGAATCTCCCCCAGACGTGAAATATCCAGCGGTTTCGACAAATAATCATCCATACCGGCATCAAGGCAGCGTTCCCGGGTCTCCATCATGGCATCGGCCGTCATCGCGACGATGGGCACATGATTTCCGGGCGCCTCGGATGCGCGGAAGAGTGACGCCACTGCGTAGCCGTCGATGTCCGGCATTTGGCAATCCAGCAACACCAAGTCATAACACCCTGCGGGAATCCGCTTCAGGGCTTCCAGCCCACCAGTAGCCTCGTCAACATTACAGCCAAGACGTATCAGCATCTGCCTGGCCACGCGCCGATTTACCCGATTATCGTCCACCACCAGCACCCGGCGACGCGACGGCACTGCCATCTCTTCATTGGCGCTTCCACAGACCTCACCGCCCGGCGTGTTGCCACAATTTTCTTCGGGCCGGCATTCCACCGACACCTCGAACGCGAATGTGCTGCCCTGCCCCGAACTCGAAGCCACGCTGATTTCCCCACCCATAAGTTCTACCAGTTGTTTGCATAACGCCAACCCAAGGCCACTGCCACCATAGCGGCGCGTGGTGGAACTGTCGGCCTGCTCAAACGCGTTGAAGATACGCGTCTGCGCTTCGGGATCGACACCTATGCCGGTGTCGGCCACCTCGAAGCGCAGGCGCTTCATGCCAGCGGTCGTCTCCTGCGTCATCACACGCACCGTGATCGACCCTCGTTCGGTAAATTTAAGCGCGTTGCTGAGCAAATTGGTGAGCACCTGGCGCAGCCGCAGCACATCACCACAGACCTGCTGCGGTACTCCTGACGCGCAAATGTACCGCAGTGCAATGCCGCGTTCTTGTGCAACAAGCAGCAGTGGATGCGTCACAGTTTCGATAAGTTCACACGGATCGAACTCCACCGGATCCAGATCGATCCGGCTTGTCGTCACCTTGGAGAAATCCAGAATGGTGTTGAGCATGTTCAACAACATGCCGGACGATTCGTACGCCGTGGCCAGCAGATCGCGCTGAATGGGGTCCAGCGTAGTACCCTGCATGAGTTGCAACATTCCCATGACACCGTTCATGGGTGTGCGGATCTCGTGGCTCATCATCGCCAGGAACTCCGATTTAGCCTGGGAAGCGCGCAACGTCGCCTCATGCGCGGACTGCCTCTCCTGGTCCACGGCGATGCGTACCGTAACGTCCGATGCCACGCACAGATAACCGGCGAGATCACCCGCCGCATTACTCAGTGGAATGCCATTGCTGATCATGTGGATCAGACGGCCATCCTTCGTCAGATTCATGTGTTCGAGATTAACGATGGGCTTCTGACCCGCGGCAAGCTCAGTGAATATCCGTTTCATCCGCTCGCCTTCCTCGGGCGGCATGAGATCAAATGGGGTGCGTGTCATGATTTCATCAGGACGATAGCCGAGAATCCGATCTATGCTTCCAGAGCAATACGTGATGCGACCCTGGGCGTCGAGCTCCCAGGCCAGGTCGGTCATGTTCTCCACCAGGCCGACAAAGCGGCGTTCGCGCTCATGCGCCTGTTGCTGCGCGAGCTTCTGTGCAGTGATATCGGTGCGGATCGAGATGTATTCGGATACCCGCCCCGCCGCATCAAGGTGGGGAACGATGGTTGACTGGACCCAGTACAGTGCACTGTTCTTGCCACAGTTGCGTATTTCACCGCTCCATACCTTGCCGCCGCCGATGGTAGCCCACATTTCCCTGAAGAATTCTTTTGTATGGTAACCGGAATTAAGGATGTTGTGATTGTGACCGATCAGTTCTTCCGCCGCATACTGGCTGATCGCGCAGAATTTACTGTTTACATAAGTGATAATTCCCCGACGATCTGCAATCGATACGATGGCATGCTCATCGATGGCGTATTTTTGCAGCTTGAGTTTTGACAATGTATCCTGCAGCGCCTGCTCGGCGCGCGTCCGCACCGCGCGACTTCTGGCGTAGAAATACAGTCCGGACAGAACCATTAGCACGATCACAATCACAATCAATACCACAGCGTACCGGCGTTCAGACTGCGCCTGAATGCGCTGCTGCAACAACGCATCCAAAACCGAAACCGTCCGGTCGAAGAACTTCAGATAGGCATCCATAGCCAAGCTGCCGACATCATATAATGCACCCTGAACAAGAGTGGAACCACCACTCTCCAACAGTTCATTTTGAATCATGCCAATAAAATGCTGCGTGGCATTTAACGCTTCATCAAGGTTAGGCTTGATCTCATCCACGACTTTTTTACTGCCCTCATAACGGCGATCCGAGATCTCCTCAATGTGATTGATTTCCGCCTTGATGGCGCCGCGCAATTCTCCCAGTTCCCTGCGCTCATTAGCGGACACACTGTGTCGAGCCACCGCGCCAGCAGCCAGACCGCGCATCTTGGCGATGTACTCCACCAGAATCGGCATCGGCATCAACACGGAATCGATAAGATGATAGGTATCGTAGTCCTGCTCAAGCACCAACCCGGACCTGTCGCCCACGTAATAAAGAAGATCCAGCAGCTCTTCAATCACTGCCGTGTGATCCGCAAACGACTGCGCGGAGGAATCACCAGATTTAGGTACCCGAAGCACCTCAATCCGCCGCGCCAGATGATCCCAACGTTGGTGGAGATGCAGGGACGCTATACCTGTTCCGGTAACAGCCGCATAATTCTTGATATCCTGCCCCATGTGGTAATGATTCGCCGCTACCTTCTCCAGCATAGTGACGTCTCCACCCAGATACATGGCGGAATACCCTCTGCTGTCCTGCAGATCGGTAAGCAGATCCCGCAAATAGACGCTGACCACGAGCCCGCTCTGTTCTCGTTCGGTAGCCGCGATCTGTTCGTCTATGTCGCTGAAATTAAATTCGAGCAAGACTGCGAATGCGGCCAGGAAGCACAGCACAAATGCCAGCGCGCGATTATCCCTGAGCAGGGAATAACTGGCCGATGCAGGCACGGATGGATTGCTTTCTGAAACGACGCTCATTCCGGTCATTCGCTATGAAACAGTCCATTTGTAAATCGCTTCGACAGTATTACCGCCACGGTGGAACAGCACCTCGCTGCACAACGAGCGCACCAGTGCAATGCCGCGGCCGCTGTATCCGGTATTGGCGTCCAGAGCGATCAGGCCATCGCCAAAGTAAAAACCCGGTCCGCTGTCCTCGACCTGGATCGACACCTGTCTTTCCGCATCGCACTGCCGGCAGAACAGTGACAGCTTGACCCATCCTTGTTCCGCGCGGCGCAGCGCATCTTCACGCACGTCATAGTACGCATAGAAGCCGGCATCACTGTTTCTCAAATCTGTATTGATATCCAGGATGCCATGATCCACGGCATTGCTGAACAGTTCAGTGACGATGGTATAGATTCGCGCCTTGTGATCCTCGATGCCGTTGGCGCGCACCATGAGATCGACAACGGCCGGCAGATCGTCGAAATCACGCAGCAGCCCGGCGCTTATCTCCAGATCACAACGCCATTCCGCGGCCGTTGAATTGGCTGGTCCGGTCACTCCCGGAATATCCTGCATCAGTGCCAGGTCGAAGGTAATCTCCACCAGTGTGATGTCATCGTTCTGCGGTTCGTCGCCTCTAAACTCGGCCAACTGCGATTTGATCCTGTCGAAGCGGCCGCTCGCGATCGCCTCTTCTGCATTGAAACAGTCTTCGAGGCACTCCTGGCCGAACATCCGTCCGGCCAAGTCGGTGGACTCAATAACACCATCCGAGTAAATGTACAAACGGTCCCCCTGCAGCAACTCGATACTTTCCATCTCGCCACACAATTCCTGACTGCTCACGATACCCAGCGGCAGATTTCGCGACTCAATGCGACGGCATATGCCCTTGCCGCCGCGCATCAGAATCGCGTCAGGAATTCCGCCGTTCCAGACACGCGCTATACGCTGCATGGCATCGACCTCAACCAGACATGCTGCCAGGAAAAAGCCCGTGGGCAGCCGGTTGCACAGCTTTGCGTTGATCTCGCGCAGGATGTCGCAGATATGGAAGCCCTTGGCGGTCATACTGTAGAAGATGTCCGACACGGGAATGGCGCCGAGCGCGGCCGACAACCCATGACCGGCAAAATCCCCGAGCAGGAAATGCTGTCCGCCCGCAGGCGTGTGGGCGGCCAATATCAGATCGCCGCTGGTGGTTGCCATGGGTGAGAGCAAATATTGAATATTGGGTGCAT
The DNA here is from genome assembly GCA_041492115.1 of Gammaproteobacteria bacterium. Taxonomy (GTDB): domain Bacteria; phylum Pseudomonadota; class Gammaproteobacteria; order JBBQDK01; family JBBQDK01; genus JBBQDK01. The sequence continues at coordinate 9,230 of JBGPWJ010000018.1, read as the reverse complement.
CAAGGCGCCCGGCATCGGTGATGGCCGTGAAAATCTGCTCCGCCATTTCATGCTCACGCGACAGGCGTGCGTGAAAACCCGCCAGCTCTCGGTTCTGCGCCCTGAGCATCGCGTACAGTCGGTTGAGACGTGTATAGGATCGGATCTTTGCCACAAGCACGATACGGTTGAAAGGCTTGGTCATGAAGTCATCGCCACCGACTTCAATGCATTTGGCTAACGAAACATCGTCGCTCAGCGCAGTAAGAAACACCACCGGAACGAATCCATCGTCGGACAATGTCTTGATGCGGCGCGTCGCTTCGTAACCGTCCATGACCGGCATCATGATATCCATAAGAACGATATCAGGTTGTTCACGTTCATAGACTTCTACCGCCTCAGCACCATTCTGTACCATGATTACGCTGTGTCCCTCGCTGGACAGCAGCGCGCTCAGCACCAGGCGATTGGTACGGTCGTCGTCGACGACCAGTATCTTCAATGGTGCTTGTGTATTAATGTCCCTATACGATATTCCAACCCGTTCATTGACTGCCATCATGCTTTATTCCAAGCCTTGAGCTGTTATTAGGTAATCTCGAACAGTTTCGAGAAGTTCGAGATGGCGAGAATCTGCCTTATTTCCGGACTGCAGTTGATGATGCGGATGCTGCTGTCAGAGCCTGCCGCATGCTCGCGCAGTAGCAGCAACATCCCCAACGCTGAACTGTCCATGTATTCCGTACCGTTGAGATCCACCACATAGCGGACAGCGCCGGGAACGCGGTCCCTGTAGGCTTGGCGGAACTCGCGGTGCACACTGAAATCGAACCGCTCCGAAATCCGGATGGTCACCGACTTATCGTGTTCCGAATAGCTTGTCGTCAGAGACATATGCAATACCTCATGCTGGTAATCCTCGCTTCCGACCGTTGTCCGTCAGATCATGTCGCTGACTGGAGAGCGGGCATTACTTACCCCATCCTCAGAACAATTCCACATCACCGGATTCCATGCTGCGCTGGTCGACCGGCTTGTGAAGGCGTGTCTGCCACTGCTCATGATCCAGCTCGATGCGCCGGCACAGTGCGGCCACCCGCGATTCACCGGCGTTCGCCCCGGCCTGAAGTGCATCGATCTCACAAACCTGCCGGGTAACCGTGTCCAGATATTGTTCCACGCGCTCCAGGTGGCCCTGCGCGTAGCCGACCATCTGCGTCACCATGTCGTCGAACTGCAGGGAACGCACCGCCACCCCGACATTCTCATCGATCTTGTCCGTGATCAAGGCCACCCCATCCAGACTACTGGTGATTTTGCGATTGAGTTCCTCCAGATGATTCAACATCACATCGACATCACCCTTGGCGTGAATCGCAACATTCATATCCTTCGAGGCCACATCACCAACAATGTCACGTGTCTCGTTGATGGTCGACTTCGCAACCACGACCTGGGCGCGAATCTGTTCGTTGAACTGCTTGGAATGCTGCGAGAGCTTGCGTACTTCATCGGCGACCACGGCAAATCCGCGCCCGGCATCACCCGCGCGTGCCGCCTCAATGGCGGCATTTAACGCCAGCAAGTTGGTCTGGTCCGCGATGGTCTTTACGTCCGCCAGCAGCGCAAATATCGCGTCCATCTGCCCGACCATGTCATCGATCTTGTGAACCACCTGCAGACTCTGCTTGCTCATGTCGATCATCAGGTCGATGTAGTGTTGCAGGACCGAGTTGATCTTCACGACGAATCCCTTGATGCTCCCGGCGCCTTCATCAGGGCCTGACCCGGTCGAGGACATGCTGCTGATGACACTCAACACCAGATCTTTCTGCGCCCCGGTTTGCTCGCTCAGACCGTGGAAGCTGCCGCCGAGGTTGGTGGCTGCCTCATTGACAATATCCCGCACCTGCTTGAGTTCGCCACCCAGTATCTGGATGTCGCTTTTCACTGTGGTATTCACATTGGTAAACAGTTCAAAAAGGGCAGTTTCCATCTGCCGAGTGGTTCGCTCATCGTGCAGACGCAAACCGACGTCCGCCGTATGGCGTGAGCCATAAACCGCGCCGCCCGCCCATGCGGCGGCGGCCAACAGGATCAAGGCAGCCATACCGATACCGCTGAATCCGGCAAGCGCCAATACTACCGCCACCGCTGACAACATCAGTGGAGCGGCAAAGATCATGCGCATTTTCCGTTTCATCCTGGTCATCCTTCAGTGCTATACCGGTACCGCATCACGCACACGTGCTGACGCCAAGCGCATGAGTCGATCGGCAATGTCATCTAGACCCAGCACCAGCTCGGCCGCTCCGCGTTTGACCGCTTCTCCAGGCATGCCCCATACCACGCTGGTGCGCTCGTCCTGCGCGATGGTCGGTGCGCCGACAGCGCGCATCTCCAACAATCCCTGCGCACCATCCGCACCCATGCCGGTAAGGATCGCGCCGATGGCATTCGCCCCGACGTTCTGCGCCACCGAACGGAACAGCACATCCACACTTGGACGATGACGATTGACCGGCGGCCCTTCGCTCAGACGGCAGATGTAGCGCGCGCCGTCGCGCTCCACCATCAGGTGATGGCTGCCGGGCGCGATGTACACGTGACCGGTGACTATCTGCTGTCCGTCCTTGGCCTCGCACACCGTCATGGCGCAGGAGCGATTCATGCGCTCGGCGAACGGGCCGCTGAAGGCTGCGGGAATATGCTGAGTGATCACGATTCCGGGCGCATCGGCGGGCATGCCCATCAGCACTTCCTTGATCGCCTCGGTGCCGCCAGTCGAGGCGCCGATCGCTATGATCCGGTCGGTGGTACGGAAATGCGCCTTGCGCATACTCTGTGCAAGTATCACATCGGCCGAGTGCTTGGGCGCCACCTCAATGCTGACGGGCCGGCGCTCGAGTGACCGCACCCGCGCCGACGCCGCCATCTTGACCTTGGCGATGATCTCGACGGCATAGCCGTCAAGTGTTGCCGCCAGGTCCATCTTGGGCTTGGTGACGAAATCCACCGCACCAAGTTCGAGCGCTTCGAGCGTCACGTTGGCGCCCTGTTCGGTGAGTGACGACACCATCACCACGGGCATCGGCCGCAGACGCATGAGGTTCGACAGAAAGGTGATGCCGTCCATTTTCGGCATCTCGACGTCGAGCGTCAGCACGTCCGGGCTGAGACTCCTGATCTTCTCACGCGCGATAAACGGATCCGGCGCGGCGCCGACCACCTCGATGCCCGGATCGCTACCGAGCAACTCGGTCAGGAGCTGCCGTACCAGGGCCGAGTCATCGACGATCAGTACACGTATCGGGCGAGAGCCCATGAATCACTCCTCAGAAAAGTTCTATGCTGCCGGACACCGGGGCCTGCTCGATATCCTGTAGGTAACGCGTTTCGCGCTGGATGATTGTTTCATTGTGCAGCGAACGTAACTTCTTCATACGGACCCGACCGCTCGCCGGAAAATAAATGACCTTGCGTGGACACGTATCACCGGTATCCTCGGCGACCAGCGCCAGACTCTCGGTGCACAGATACTCGTGCACAAACTCGATGTTGCGCCGCCCGATGTCGGTCATCTGCGCGAGGATGCGCCCGCCACCGAAAATCTTGACCTCAAGCGCGCGACGCTCCCCGCCATTCTTGAGGATGTCGTTGATCAGGCGCTCCATGGCGTTGTTGCCGAAGCGGGTTGCGGACGACAGCACGTCGCTGCCCCATTGGCGTCCATCCGTGCGGGCGTTTTCCGGCAGCATGAAATGGTTCATGCCACCGATGCCGGTTTTTCGGTCGCGGATGCAGGCCGACACACATGAGCCCAACACCGTCACGACCGCCTCGTCGCGCAGTGTCACGTAGTACTCACCCGGGAGAAGCTTGGCCGAGACGCACTTATTGTCCTTGTCCCAGTAACGATTGATATGTTCAAAGCCGGGCAGCGCCGGTCGTAGTGTATCCGCGAGCGTCCGTAAGCCAATCTCACTCAGGTTGCTCATGCCGCCCTCTCATAAATCGTGTTGCCCAGTGTCCGGAACCGGTCCGTGACCTTGAACAAGGATTCGGAATGTCCGATGAACAGGTGCCCATCGGGTGCAAGCAGGTCGGCCATGCGTTCAAACAATTTCTTCTGCGTGGGCTTGTCAAAATAGATCACCACGTTGCGGCAAAAGATCACATCGAATGACCCCCGCATCGGCCAGGACTCCAGCAGATTGAGCTGGCGGAAACTGATCATGTCCTGCAACTCGACGGACACCTTCACCATGCCGTCGTGTTCCCCGCATCCCTTGCGGAACCAGCGGCGCAGACGTTCACGCGGCAGTTCCCGCACGCGCTCCTCGCCGTAGACACCAGCCGCCGCGGCGGCCAGCACATTGGTATCGATGTCGGTAGCGAGAATCTTCACGTCCCAACCGTCGATGCGCGGAATCGACTCGCGCAGCGTCATCGCAAGCGTGTACGGCTCCTCACCGGTCGAACAGCCCGCCGACCAGATGCGCAAGCGCCGCGTGCCGGCGCGCTCCTTCAGCAGGCGCGGCAGCAACTGCTGCGCCAGGAATTCGAAATGGTGCGCCTCGCGGAAAAACGACGTGAGATTGGTCGTCACCGCGTTTACAAACGCTTCCATTTCGCCCGCGCCATCCGCGCTGTCCAGCAACTCGCAGTAGGCACTGAAGTTGTCGAGATCCAACGCGCGCAGCCGCCGTACCAGTCGGCCATAGATCATGTCGCGTTTGGCCTCGCTCAACACGATGCCCGCCTGCGCACTCACCAGATCCCGGATGGCACGGAACTCCCGGTCAGTAAACTCAAACTCCCGTTCGCGTGTCATCGCACTCCCCTTGCTTTCAGATGCCGATCAAAATTCTTCCCATTCGCTGTCGTTGCCCTGCGCTTTCGGGGCTGGACGCGGCCGGCCTGCTGTCGCGGCCTTTGCCGCCGGTGCATGGGCCTGCGCCCTGGCGGGCGCCGGTCGCCGTGCCGGAGCGGCCGCCGGTCTTACTGCGGCGGCTCTAGGCGCCGCAACCGCCGCAGCGGTATGCGCGTCAACCTTGAAGAACTCCATGAGCGCTTCGAGTCCCTGCGCCTGTTCATCCAGCGATTCACTCGCCGAGGCGGCTTCTTCCACCAGCGCGGCATTCTGTTGGGTCACCTCATCCATCTGCATGATGGCCTTGTTGACCTGCTCGATGCCAGACGACTGCTCCTGCGAAGCGGCGGCGATTTCGGCGATGATGTCCGAAACCTTCTTCACGGCACTGACAATCTCGCCCAGTGTCTCCCCGGACTGATCGACCAGTTTCGAGCCTTCCTCGACCTTGGTGACGCTGTCCTTGATGAGCGCCTTGATCTCTTTGGCGGCGCCGGCGGAACGTTGCGCGAGATTGCGCACCTCCGCCGCCACCACCGCGAAGCCACGGCCCTGTTCGCCGGCGCGTGCGGCCTCGACTGCGGCATTGAGCGCCAGCAAATTGGTCTGAAAGGCGATCTCGTCGATCACGCCGATGATGTCCGCAATCTTCTTGCTGGCGGCATTGATTTCACTCATCGCGCCAACCGCCTTACCGACCACCGCGCCACCCTTCTCGGCCTGCTCGCGCGCACCGGCGGCAAGTTGATTGGCCTGGCGGGCGTTGTCGGCGTTCTGCTTCACTGTGGAAGTAAGCTCTTCCATGCTCGAAGCGGTCTCTTCCAGGCTCGATGCCTGCTCTTCCGTGCGCTGACTGAGATCGGAATTGCCCTGCGAGATCTCGCGAGAGGCGGAACCGATGCTGCTCGCCGCCGAGCGGATGTCCGAGACCATCTTCTGCAGATTGGTCACCGAAGTATTGACGGCGTCAGCCAGCACGCCGAACTGGCCTTCGAACTGGCCGTCCATGGTTTCGGTCAGGACACCCTCGGACAGCGACTTGACCACGCGCGTGCCCTCGTTGATCGGTTCGACCACCGCGTCCATCATGGTGTTGATGCCCTCGCCGAGTCCCTTCATGAAACCGGCATAACGTGAGATATCGATGCGGCGGCTCAAATCGCCCGAGGCCGCGGCCATGATCAGGGTCTGAATCTGACGTTCGGCGTCCTTCTGCTCGGTGATGTCCTTCCACTCGACCATGTTGCCCATGTAGTTGCCCTTGGCGTCCACGACCATGGTGGCGTTCACTTCGAATTCCAGATCGGCCACCTTGATTTCGGCCTTGGCCGGCAGGCGGCTCTTGTCCTTGAGCAACGCGCGCTGGTGCGCCGGATTCTTGTGAAACATGTCGATGTTCTTGCCAACCAGATTGCGCGCCTCGAAACCCGCGAAGGCCTTACGCAGCTCAGTTTCACGCAGCGACATCATGTTGACGACCGCCGGGTTTACATAAGTGATGTTGAGATCGGCGTCGCACAGCATCAGATTGGTGGTTGCGCTATCGATGGCCGATTGCAGGCGCGCAACGTCAAGCTCCTTCTTGCGCTGTTCGGTCACATCCGCCCATTCCAGCGAGCTGCCAACATACTGACCAGCCGCATCAATGATGGCGGCGACATTGAGCTTGAACATGAGCGGGCCGACCGTAATGTCCGTGCTGTACGGCAGGTTGCGTGGATCATCCAGCATGCGACGCTGGTGGGACGGATTCTTGTGGAATACATCAATGCAGGTGCCAACCAGTTTGTCCACGTCGAATCCACGATACAAGGTACGCAATACCTCTTCGTTCTTCTTCAGCAACGCGATGGTCGACTTGTTGGCATAGGTTATTGTGAGTTCGCGGTCCACCATCATAATTGCGGTCATAGCATTATCAACCGCCGCACGCATGCGCGTTGCTTCGCCATTGCTTTGGGCCGACTTCTTTGCGGATTTAACATCCAGTTTCGTTACTGACATAGCTTTACCCTCCGGCCGATAGGCCTTGATCATGATTTCAGCCACTGTGTTCAGTGCCGCGCTCCAGGCGGAGCCCACCTCCGGCGTCCATAGATCGCCGGCTAATTCCTGCATCACATCCAAAAGTGTTGACGCCACCGCTGGGTAGTATTCCGGCCTCGCACCGTAACCTTGATGTTTCGCGCCCAGCTCGGACAGCGCCCGTGTCAGTCGCTCCGGATTGCGCAGGTTGTTCACTACCAACTTGAGCGCCGCGAGCAGCTTGCGCCGCTGATCCGCCGGCGCCGCGTTTTCGAACAGCGGCACCACCTGCGGAAAGCGCTTGAATAATTCTTCGTAGAAGCGCTTGACCAGCGCGTCACCCTGCGGCGCCAGCGCCGCAAAGGTTTGCTCCAGCAAGTCCACATTCAACGCTGCATCACCGGAGTTATTGCTCTTGATCCGCGACACCGTGTTACCCGTCTTTCTCTGCGTTTTTCCAGCCATGATCTGTGCTCTCCTATGTCGTCTGCCTTAACCCATCCACGCGAGGCCAGACAGCATCTCCAATACCCAGGAGCCTGCGTCATCGCTCGCACACTGTGCCGACGTCGATCGTCGACTGCCCTTCATCGCACGAAACGGTATGGCCAGCACACGATGCAAATCGTCCGGGGTAGCCTTTACAAAACCGCCTTTGTGATACATGAGACTGGTTGTTTTCATGCCACCTTCTCCTGTTCCCGTGTCACCGGTAACATGCTGGCGTCGATTTCTGCGTTATTCATCAACCGGTCGATATCCAAAACAATGACCATTTTTTCATTCACCGTAGCCAGGCCACGGATAAAATCGACGCTCAGCTTGCCGCCGAAATCCGGCGGCGACTTGATGGCCTGGCGATCGATGTTGTAAACATCCGAGACCGCATCAACCACGATGCCCATCACCCGATCACCGCTCGCACCGACTATTTTGAGTACGATGACGACAGTGGTAGGACCGTAGGCGGCCTCCGTCATGCCGAAGCGCCGCCGCAGATCGATGATCGGCACGATAGTGCCGCGCAGGTTGATCACGCCGCGCACATACTCCGGCACGTTCGGAATCACGGTGGCACTGGTCCAGCCGCGGATTTCCTGCACGCGCAGGATATCCACTCCATATTCCTCGCCGGCGAGAATGAAGGTGAGGAACTGATCCGCGTTGGCGTCAGCGCTCATGCTGCTGTCAGTAACAAGTGGCTCGATTGCATTGCTCATGGTTACTCCTTATGCCGCCGTCGAGGTGGCGTGCTCATTCAGATGGGACACAATGCGCCGCTGGCGACGCGATAGCTGGACCAGCCCGGGGACATCGAGAATCAGCGCCACCGTGCCCTCGCCCAGAATGGTGGCACCGGATACGCCGTCAACGCGCCGGAAGTTGGTTTCGAGACTCTTGATGACGATCTGCTGTTGGCCGAGGAGTTCGTCCACCAGAAGGCCGGCGTGGCTACCGTCGGCCTCCACCACCACCAGTAGCCCGCCATTAAGTTCGTCGTTGTCCGGCACGATATGGAACATCTCGTACAGGCGTACTACTGGAATGTATTCATCACGCAGCTTGTAAAGCTCGGCGCTGTTAACCACTGAACTCACCTGCGCGCTCTGCATCTGCAGTGACTCGATTATCGATACCAGAGGGATGATGTAAGTCTCGCTGCCCACCCGAACCAACTGGCCGTCGAGGATTGCGAGCGTGAGTGGCAGGCGAATGGTGAACGTTGAACCCCGGCCCGGCACCGAACGTATCTCGACATTGCCACCGAGATCTTTGATGTTGCGCCGCACCACATCCATGCCGACACCACGCCCGGAAACGTCGCTGACCGTGTCCGCGGTCGAGAAGCCCGGCAGAAAAATGAGATCCGCAATCTGTTCGTCGCTTAGCGTCTCATCGGACTTCACCAAACCGCGCGCGCGCGCCTTATTCAGAATCCTGTCGGCATTCAGTCCGGCGCCGTCATCTTTTATCTCGATCACAATGCTGCCGCCCTGATGATAGGCATTGAGATGTATAACCCCGGTCTCCGGCTTGCCTGCGGCACGGCGCGCCTCAGGGGACTCGATGCCATGATCGAGCGCATTGCGCACCAGGTGCACCAGCGGGTCACCGATCTTTTCCATGACGGTCTTGTCGAGTTCGGTCTGCTCGCCGGAGAGCTTGAGTTCGATCTGCTTGCCGAGCTTCTGCGACAGGTCATGCACCAGCCGCGGAAAGCGGTTGAAGGCGAAGCTGATCGGCAGCATGCGGATGCGCATGACACTCTCCTGCAGCTCGCGCGTGTTGCGTTCGAGCTGGGCGAGTCCGTCGCGCAACTGATCCACACGCTTCATCTCGAAGTCGGTAT